>CAYWHQ010000340.1:0-3833 GCA_964457665.1 uncultured Prolixibacteraceae bacterium
GTCACCCAGCAGATACTGACCGGCCTTGGTCATCTTGACCATCTGGGGATCGGCAAGATCCGAGACGAAGAAATCACCTGGGCCATGATCGTAAAGGCTATAGCATATCTTGACCAGGAGCTCGCAAGGGACCTGGAACAAATAAAAAAATTCAAACCGTTTAAAGAGACAGATATGCATCTGAGCCCTCTTCAGGTTCAATATCTCTATGCCAGAAGTTTCTTTATGGATAACCCAAATCTCGACCGGCCTCTGGGTGAAAAGGTCATCTCTTCCATTCCTGAGGCTTTTCAATTTTTTCTTGACCAGGCCTCCCGCCACTGGGTCCGGCAGGACCTTTACCAGCAAGGTATGATCGCGCTGGCGCTTTACCGGCTGGGGGATCAGCAAACCCCTCCCCTGATCCTCCGGTCTCTCGCGGAAAAGTCAATCCGTTCCGATGAACTCGGCATGTATTGGGCCCGGCGTGGCGACTGGCATTGGTATCAGGCTCCCGTCGAAACCCAGGCGCTCATGATCGAAGCTTTCGATGAGATCCTGAACGATGCCCGCTCGGTTGGGGAGATGAAGGTATGGTTGCTGAAACAAAAGCAGACACAGCAGTGGCGATCGCCCCGTGCCACGGTGGAAGCAGTGTATGCACTTCTGCTGCGCGGAACCGGATTACTGAAAGCGAACGACAAAGTGACCATCACTGTTGGAGATAAAACCCTGGATCCATCGATGCTGACCGACCTCAATACGGAGGCCGGTACAGGCTATTTCAGGATCACCTGGAGCGGAAACGAAATCAAACCGGAAATGGGAAAAGTGGTGATCCGCAAACAGGGAGAAGGGCTTTCATGGGGGGCGCTCTACTGGCAATACTTTGAAAATATCGACCAGATCACCCCCGCCGCCACACCCCTTTCGGTCAGAAAAGAGATATTTGTGGAACAGCAAGCACCCGCCGGGATCATCCTCATACCGCTTGCACCCTACAAATCAGAAAACATGAATGATACCTTGCACCGACCTTATCTGAAGCCAGGAGATAAGCTCAAGGTACGCACCATCCTCTCCACCGACCGCGACATGGAATTTATCCATCTGAAGGATATGCACGCTGCCGGACTGGATTATCTTTATGGTCCTCAAGATTTCCCGGCTGGAGAAGAGAATCTCTCCGGTTACCGTTACCAGGACGGACTCGGATATTACCAGAATATGACAGATCCTGCCGCGCATTTCTTTATCGAATATTTACCCAGGGGTACCTATGTTTTTGAGTATCCTCTTGTGGTGACCGCTGCCGGAGATTTCTCCAACGGGATCACAACGATCCAGTGCCTGTATGCTCCTGAATTCTCCTCCCACACTGAAGGGCAACGATTGGTTATCAAAAGGTAAACACCGCGCTGCGAAATGTATTGAACAATCTTTTTCAATGTATATTTGCTATTCCTGACGGAACACAGGGTTCTGGCAAAGGATTAACAAAAACAAAAAACCTATGAAAAAGTATTTCGCAGAATTAATCGGAACCTTCAGCCTGGTATTATTTGGCTGCGGTTCTGCAGTCATTGCAGGCATCTCCGGCGTAGGACCCAGTGGTATCGGGCTTCTGGGCATCTCCATTGCTTTCGGTTTTGCCGTTGTTGCCATGGCCTATGCCATTGGCGGAATCTCTGGTTGTCATGTCAACCCGGCGGTTACCATCGGGGTACTGGTTGCCGGCAAGATGGAAACAAAAGATGCTGTGGGATATATCATTGCGCAATGCATCGGCGCCATTCTGGGCGCACTGGTGTTGTACCTGATCCTTTCGGGAAAACCCGATTTCATCATGGGTGAATGGGCACTCGGATCCAATGGATGGGGTGAAGGTTACCTGGGCGGCTATAATGTGGTCAGCGCCTTCCTGATTGAAGCTGTGATGACTTTTCTGTTTCTCTTTGTGATCCTCGGCACCACCTCGAAATTCGGTAACGGAGCCATGGCAGGCCTGGCAATTGGCGTAACCCTGATGCTGATTCACCTGGTAACCATCCCGGTTACCGGAACATCCGTCAATCCGGCCAGAAGCCTGGGTCCGGCCGTATTTGCCGGCGGAAAAGCCCTCGCCCAATTGTGGCTTTTCATCCTGGCGCCGATCGTGGGAGCCATTCTTGCCGCGATCGTCTGGAAATTCGGTTTTGAAAAGGAAAAAATCTAATATATCGTTTATGAAAACAATCCTTATTCTGACCGGATTCCTGATGCTTGCATGGTGCGGCCAGGCGCAAAACGTTAAAGTTCCTTCATCGGGCAGTTTGAAAAAGGTTGAGAAAGACGTCAAACAGGAAGCTGATAAAACCGTCAGTCAGACCAATATCGGAAGCCTGATCGGACAGCTGACCAACAACATTTCAGACAAGTCATTTACAGATGGTTTCAAAAAGGATAAAAGCAACTTTATCTCCAAAGTGAACAAAACCAAGGATCCTGCCGGAGCCTCATCTTCTCTGCAGTCATTGCAGCAAGGATTACTCCCCTCGGCCATGGAGTCGGGATGGGCTAAGGTCAAGGATAAATGGATCAAAGATGCCAAAGCGGCGAAGACCGTAAAAAGCGTAGCAGCTGTTGCCCACACCCTTGAGGCCAACATCAAGGATAGCGCTTTCAAGGGTACCTGGTCGCAGGCCAGACCGGCCTGGCAGGCTGCATTGGGAACGCTGGCAAAATAGTTCTGTTTCTTCGTTTAGTTACAAAAAAGGGGTAAGCCTATGAAAAAGAGTTTGAAAGTTACCGGTATTATCATCGCATCCCTGCTGATCATTATTCTTTTCCTGGTGCTTACCCCTTTTCTGTTCAAGGACCGACTGGCGCTGGTCGTCAAAAACACCGCCAATGAATCCCTCACATCCCGACTGGACTTTTCCGGAATGGATGTCTCTTTTCTGAAACATTTTCCCCACTTCACGTTAACCCTGAATGATTTCAACCTGATGTCGGGCGCTCCGTTCGATCAGGATACCCTCCTCCATGCGAGGGAGGTTTCCTTCGGGGTGAACCTCGCCAGTCTGATATCCGGACCTGTAACCATCACCCGTGTATATGTCAACCGTGGAAAAGTTCTGATCGCTTACGATGAAAAAGGATTGGCCAATTACGATGTGGTCAGGGCCACCGCCGACACCCGGGCCGTAGCGGAGGCGCATTCGACATCCGCCGCGGCCATCAAAATTGAATCGATCACCTTCATTAAGACCGACTTTACCTACGCCGATCCTTCCATCTCGTTGAAGATGGTGGCGAAAGGCATAAATTACCGCGGGAAGAGCGATATGGCTGCCCATGATATCCTCCGGCTTAACTCCAGGGTCGAGATCGATTCATTTGACCTGTATTATGCCGATATTCCCTATATCCGTTCAAAACCAGTTAAAGCCAATCTCACCACCAGCATCAATATGCATTCGTTGGATATGAAATTCGAAAAAAACAACCTCCTGATCAAGGAGGTGCCTTTCGAATTCAAAGGAGAGCTGAAGTTCCGGAAGGACGGGTACGATTTCTTCATCTCGCTCTTCTCCATGTTCGGTGAGGAATACCTGAGCGGTTCCATATGGATGGTCAGCACCAACTATTTGTGGTTCTCGGCCAAAGCTGATGTAAAGATCACCCTGGAGAACTGGGCTAAAGGATTCGGAGTTACCGGATACGACCTGAGGGGTTTGTTCGCCTTTAAACTCAACGCCCAGGGGGCGCTGATAGAGGGTCAGAATCCATCCGGCACGAAACCCGACACCATCTACACAAGCATCCCCGACATAGATCTTATGGCCCGGCTGCAAAAGGGCTATCTCCAACAG
>CAYWHQ010000341.1:0-3824 GCA_964457665.1 uncultured Prolixibacteraceae bacterium
CCGAGCCGGAGTGCAAGTTCAGTTGAAAGGGCGGATTTACCCGAGGCTGTAGGGCCCTGAATGACAAGGAGAAGCGGAGGATCAATAGTCATCCTGCTCGGAATCGCTTCCGTACTGATAACGTGTATCCATCTGATCAATGTTCTCGAAATCGTCAATATTCTGAACCGGATCATCTTCTCCGATGGTAAACGATTCATCAGGTTCCGTAACCTGATGAACCGTATCGTATACCTCGGGAGCACTCTCCTTGAGGATCTCGTTCAGATTGCTTTCGATCTCGGCCAGCTCTTTTTCATCTTCAACGAGGTTATCGAGTTTGACAAGTTCCTCTGCGGGCGGGATGATGAGCTTCGGAACCGCAGGCTTTCTGATTGCAGGAGGTTGGGTTTTTTCTTCCCCTGCCGGCGGAGGATTATCGGGTACCGCCACAGTCGGGCGAACGATCTCCCCGGTCTGGCGGACACAGGCCGGCAGCGACCGGAGCCCATCGGATTGGAGGATCTTGAACAATTCTATCTGAAGGGTAACTGTATATTTATCTTTAGCCAGAAAGATATAGAGTAGTTTCTGATGAGGATCGTCGATCAGAATCTTCACCTTCACGTTCTTCATCTGGCGGAGCGTCACCAGTTCTGTCACTACTTCGCCAAGGTCGTCATCAAAACGCCTGACCTCCCGCTTTTCGGTCTTGAGGGTAATCTCTTCCAATTTGCGATAATTCCTGTCGGCCTTGAAAAACGAAGCCTTGTCGCAGTTCCTGAGGTCGACGGTTTCCATCAGGGAGAAATGGAAATCGAGAAACGTCTGATTAGGTTGAATCTCAATCTCCCTGAGGAATCCTTCATGATCGTCGGATGTTATCCTGAACCTGTAAATTAACATAGCTCCTCCCGGATATTTTTCGAACCAAAAATAGGAAATAAATGAGACCGGCAGAAATTTTTTACTTTCTCAGGAAAGAGGCTTAAGTCCAAGTTTACCTCCTTCGCGGATCATCAGTTCCCGTGCGGCTTCCAGTTCATTGGGAATGATCCCATCGAGGATGGCTTCGCGGATGGCATCCTTGATGATACCGACTTCCACCGACGGGGGTATCCCAAAGGTCTGCATGATCAGTTCCCCGCTCACCGGGGGCTGCCAGTTCCTCAGCCTGTCTTTCTCCTCGATCTCCACCAGTTTCTTTCTGACCAATTCGAAATTGGAGAGGTATCTTTTCACCTTTTCAGGATTTTTCGAAGTGATGTCAGCCTCGCAGAGGGACATCAGATCGTCGATATCATCGCCCGCGTCGAACAGCAGTCTTCTGACGGCCGAATCAGTAACGATATCTTCCGCCAATACAATCGGGCGGAGATGAAGGAGAACAAGTTTCTCCACATAACGCATCTTATCGTTCATAGGCAACCTGAGTCGCCGGAATATCCCCGGGACCATCCTGGCGCCTCTGAAATCATGTGCATGAAAGGTCCATCCCGTACCGGGAACGAACTTTTTGGTGGCAGGTTTGCCGATGTCGTGCAGAAGAGCTGCCCAGCGCAACCAGATTCCTCCCCCGCTCCGTGACACATTATTGAGCACAGCAAGAGTATGGACAAAATTATCTTTATGTCCTTTTCCGTCGATGAACTTCGCCCCTTTCAGCTCGACCAGTTCAGGGAAGAACAGTTTCAGCAGTCCTGTCTCCTCCAGCATACCGAGTCCCCTGCCCGGGTTATCAGCCATTATGATGAGGTTAAGCTCCTCGGTGATCCTTTCAGGGCTGACGATGGCGATCCTTTCGGCCATCCGGGCAATTGAGCGGTAACAATCATCGGTGATGGTAAAGCCGAGCTGGGTGGCGAACCTTATGGCACGCATCATCCGCAGGGGGTCGTCGGAGAAGGTGATGTCCGGATCGAGGGGTGTCCGGATCAGGCCCTCCCTGAGGTCTTCCTGTCCATGGAATGGATCGAGCAAGGCACCGAATGATGCGGGGTGCAGTGAGATCGCCATGGCATTGATGGTAAAATCCCTCCGGTTCTGGTCATCCTCAAGGGTTCCGTTTTCCACTACAGGTTTACGCGAATCGTTCCGGTAGGATTCCTTCCGGGCACCCACAAATTCGATCTTCCATCCTTCCCAGGTCAGCATGGCCGTACCGAAGTTTTTGAAAACCCTGACCTGGATATTTTCGCCGAGCCGGGCAGCGACCTCACGGGCGAATTCAATACCTCCTGAAACCACCATGATATCGATATCCTGCCGGTTGTCGCGCCGGAGCAACAGGTCGCGCACAAATCCTCCAATGACATAAGCCTGGATATCGCGTTCACCGGCCACAGTGGCAACCACTTCGAATACCGGATGATTCAGGTGCGGTTTCATCGGGTGCAAAGTTACAGAAATGATTTGGCCATTAGCCCTGTCCATATTATCTTTGAACACTTTTTCGAAACCCTTAACATTTTTCAATTTATGGCAAAGAGAACGATCGTAGCGATGCCCGGCGACGGCATCGGAAAGGTAGTCCTGCAGGAGGCGATCCGCGTCCTGGATGCCGCAGGATTTGATGCAGCCTATGTGCATGGAGACATTGGCTGGGAATTCTGGTGCAACGAAGGGAACCCATTTCCGGAGCGTACCCAGAAATTACTTGAAGAACACAAAATCGGTCTCTTCGGAGCCATCACTTCCAAACCAAAGGACAAGGCTGAAGCTGAACTGTCGGACGAACTGAAAGGAAAAGGGCATGTATATTACAGCCCGATCGTCAGTATGCGCCAGAAGTACGACCTTGATATCTGCATGCGGCCCTGCAGGACTTTTAAGGGAAATCCCCTGAATTTCATCCGCCGCGGTTTTGGAGGGGTCATTGAGGAGCCTATCGTCGATACGATGATCTTCCGCCAGAATACCGAAGGTTTGTACGGCGGGGTGGAGTGGACCAATCCTCCGGACCAGGTATATGAAGCGCTGATGTCGCATAAAAAGTTCAAGGAGAATTTCGAATGGTGTCCGCGCCCGGAACTTGCCGTTTCGACCAGGATATTTACCCGAAAGTATACCACCAGGATCGTCCGTGCCGCCTTTGAATATGCCAAAGCCAGGGGGATTGACACATTGACCGTTTGTGAAAAACCAAACGTCATACGCGAGACCTCGGGTATGATGCTGAAGATTGCCCAGGAGCTTGCCAAATCAGATTATCCGGGTATCAGGGTACAGGACACCAACATCGATGCGCAGATGATGTGGTTGACCAAGAATCCGGAAGCCTACCGGGTCATCGTAGCCGGAAACATGTTCGGCGACATCGTATCCGACGGATTTGCCGGCCTGATCGGCGGCCTGGGGTTTGCCTGCAGTGCCAACATCGGTCCCGAGATCGCTGTGTTCGAACCAACTCATGGCTCTGCCCCCAAGTATGCCGAATATAACCCCTCAATCGTTAACCCCATTGCAATGATCCTTTCGGCCTGCATGATGCTTGATCACATCGGCGAATCAGGCATTTCTGCAAAGATCCAGCAGGCAGTAGCCGAGGTTGTAGAAGAGGGTAAGGTGATGACCTACGACATGATGAAACTGCCGGGTAAACCGGATGTTTTTGCGAAAGGTGCTGCCAATACGACCGAGATGGCGGATGCGGTGATTGGAAAAATCAGGTAGTGATTAGTGATTAGTGATTAGTGATTAGTGATTAGTGAAAAATATGACAGAAAAAGTTAAGAATCTCTGGCCGGAGTTGATGTGGATCGAAGATCCTGATCTCCGGGAGAAGACTGCGGCAACCTGGGAGCTGGCGCTTCAGAAGAGCGTGCTGACCCCCGACGACCTGAATC
>CAYWHQ010000342.1:0-3803 GCA_964457665.1 uncultured Prolixibacteraceae bacterium
AGATTTCCATACCGCATGATGATCCATTTCTGACCATACCGGTCGATGATCATATTGCCGAGATCATTTTCATCTACGATATCTATGGTAAAACCAGTCCATTCATTGCCTCTTTTCATGGAAAGGCAACTATTGGTGTGGCTCGTCACAACCCAGAGGTTTCCGTTGCGGTCGAAAGCGGTTCCGCCGACACGGATATTCCCTGTGTCGGCTGCCGAATGATGCCTGAGGGTACTGTTGCTCTCTGTATATCTTCTTATCACCGAATCGTTGTATAATTCCAGCAGTCCCCGGCCGAATGAACCGGCGTAAACTCTCTTCGGATCAACAGGGTCAACGGCAATGGTTACAATGTCGTTACATGTTGCCAGGATTGGGTCGTCTGATCCCTGGATATTGATCCAGGAATCGGTGGTGAAGTGATAGATCTGTCCGGCTACACTCATTGGCACATACGAGGCGTCTCTTCCGCCGGGCGCAACATATATGGCATCGCCTGAGGCCGTAAGGCTGAAAGCCCTGAAAGTCAGTGGCCCGGAGAGATTGATGTGGGCAATGGTGTTATTGGGAACATTTATATCTATCAACCCTGAATAGGTGTCCCCGACCCAGATATGACCCCGGCTGTCCTTAATGGCATCGAGCGGAAAAGGATTACCCGGAGCATAGGTCCAGACTATATATGAAAGGGAAAGATCAGGATCAGCGACATGAACAAAATAGTTATAGGTTATGAGCAGGGCATTATACATGGATCGAAGCTTCATGACCGGATTGGCGACTTCTCTGATCCAGGAGGTCCATTTGCCATTTGTATAATAGCATATGGTGTCCATGGCGCCGGCACGTTTTTTAACAGTGAATACTTTTCCTGCAAAATAGGCAATAGATGAATAATAAGCTGAGGTATCAGTTGCTAAATCCCGACGCCATGTAGCATAGTTGGCAAGGTTAGGACTTTTATACCAGGCTTTGTATATCCCTTTTTCGGTGGCTGCGAAAAGAGAATCTTCCTGCGTTTTGACCAGTCCGTAGATTTTCAGCGGGCTGCCATTGGCTCCAATGTAATAGGTGTCGCGGATTTCGAGCTTGTCGAGGTCAAGTACAACGATCCCGAATCCGCAGGAGAGATAGGCATACTGGTCAATAAAGGTAATATCGCTGATGGTTTTATCCAGCAGTATCTGCTTTCTTTTTATATCGGAGATGTTATGGATCCTTCCGTTTCTGATCACGTCAATATTGGCATTCGTGTAAGCTATAACCAGTGTATTTCTGCTTTTGTTGAAATTGATGGTGCTGATACCGATATCGGACAGACCGTTGATCTTTGTAATTCTCACCGCTGAACGATCTTCAATATCATAATAGAATATTGCATAGGGGGTAGAGGCATAGATACGGTTGTCTCCTTCAGTTATACAATTGACCATGGCGTATGGCAGGCCGTCTCTCCATTGCCCGATCGGAATATTCTGGGCATTTAAGCATTGGGGAGCCAGGAAATGGAGTAAAAAAAAGAAAAGTATATTATTCTGGATAACTGCCATTTCAGCAGATTATTGTTACAACTTCAGGAATTTCAGAGGATCATGCCAGCCGCGACGGTCTCAAAACTTGATTCATCGATCAGAATGAAGTTACCGGTCATTCTGTTGGTCAGGTATGAATCAGCGTAAACAGGATTGGTCGTTTTCAGGGAGACACATGCGATATCGTTCATCGAAACCTTGCCGGAGTTGTATACCCTGTCGGCCGTACTGATATTGAGAACATAGGTGACCTCCTTGGTGATGCATTTGATGAACCTGTTCATATGCAGCATAAGGTATTTGCCGTTCATGGTCATTGGACGGGGATTCATCCAGCAAATCATGGCGTCGAAACGATCCTTTTCCGCGGGAATATGTTCAGGATCCACGATAAGATCTCCTCTGGTGATGTCGATGTCATCCTCAAGAACGAGTGAAACCGAAAGAGGTGGATAAGCGAGGTCCAAAGAACCGGTAAAGGTGTTGATGGTGGCAATTCTGCTGATCTGGCGTGATGGCAGGGTTATGACACTATCGCCTGGACGAAATATACCACTGGCGATTTTTCCTGCATAGCCTCTGTAATCATGGTATTCATTGGATTCGGGACGAATCACATATTGAACCGGGAAACGCTTGTGCAGGTAATTATAATCATGATCTATAGGAATGGTTTCCAGAACATTCAGGAGAGTGCCACCGGAGTACCAGGGCATATTGGATGAATCAGATACGATGTTGTCCCCATGAAGGGCGCTGATCGGGATAAAACGGAGATCTTCTCCCGGGAAAACCTTACCGGCAAATTCATTGAAATCATGCCTGATCTGCCGGAATACCTCTTCACGGTAATCGACCAGGTCCATTTTATTGACACAGATTATAATATGTGGGATGCCAAGCAGATAGGCAAGGTAGGAGTGACGGAATGTTTGTTCTGTGACGCCATTCCTTGCATCGATCAGAATCAGGGCTGCATTGGCGGTGGAGGCACCGGTAACCATGTTTCTGGTGTACTGAATGTGGCCTGGTGTGTCGGCAATAATAAACTTTCTCTTTGGGGTAGCAAAATACCTGTAGGCAACGTCAATTGTGATACCCTGTTCTCTTTCTGCTCTCAATCCATCGGTCAGCAATGCCAGGTTCAGATGATCGCCGCCTTTCCGGAGGCTGGCGCGTCTGATGGCGTCAAGCTGGTCTTCGAAAATAGATTTACTGTCGTAAAGAAGTCTCCCGATAAGGGTACTCTTACCATCATCGACACTTCCGGCCGTGGTAAACCGGAAAAGTTCCATTTCAAGATATGCTTTACTTGAAAAACGCTCCATTAGAAATAACCCTCCTTTTTGCGGTCTTCCATGGCAGCCTCCGATCTTTTGTCGTCGTATCTTCCTCCTCTTTCAGTGATCCGGGTGGCCGCGATTTCCTGAATAATGTCTTCCAGGGTATTGGCGGTGGAGAGGGTAAGGCCGGTACAGGAAATATCTCCGACGGTCCGGCAACGGACCTGCTTTGTAACAATCTCTTCTGTGTTTTTCAGTTGCATGAAGGGGGCGGCAGCAAGCCATACTCCGTCACGGTGAAACACTTCTCTCTGATGGGTAAAATAGATCTCCGGAAGCTCGATTTGTTCCTGATAAATATACTGCCAGACATCCATTTCGGTCCAGTTACTGATAGGGAAAATCCTGAAGTGTTCTCCCATTTTTTTCTTGCCGTTGTAAAGGTTCCAGAGCTCCGGACGTTGGTTGCGCGGATCCCACTGACCGAATTCATCCCGGTGGGAAAAGAAACGTTCTTTCGCTCTGGCTTTCTCTTCATCTCTTCGCCCACCCCCGACCGCTGCATCGATTTTGTGTTTCTCGATGGTGTCGAGCAGGGTAATGGTCTGCAATACATTTCTGCTGGCGTTGATCCCCTTTTCCTCCGTGGCTTTACCTTCATCGATGGATTGCTGAACCGATCCGACGATAAGGGTAGCATTCAGTGAGCTGACAAGGTTATCGCGGAAGATGATGGTTTCTTCAAAATTATGCCCAGTATCGATATGCAGCAAAGGGAAGGGGAAGTGTGCCGGCCAGAAAGCTTTGCGGGCAAGATGGACAAGGACAATCGAATCTTTACCCCCCGAGAAAAGGATCACTGGTCGTTCAAACTGTGCAGCTACTTCCCGGAAAACATATATGGCCTCCGCCTCCAGTTCTTTCAGATGGGTTAAACGGAATTCGTTCATGCAATCTGGATGAAATGATCGTTACGATTTTCCAAACA
>CAYWHQ010000343.1:0-3802 GCA_964457665.1 uncultured Prolixibacteraceae bacterium
ACTTTTGGCCTAGCTACCACGCTCAATTATAAAAAATGGAGCCTGTCGGCTGCCGGCCATGCCGCCCTTGGCAACTTCGTTTATAACAACGTCGAAGCCAACCGCGCGGTTTACAACAACCTGTTCCGGGCTGAAGGACCTTACCTGAGCAACGTTACCTCCGATGTGTATGAGTCTGACTTCGTCAACCAGCAATATCTGTCGGACTACTACGTGCAGAATGCCTCCTTCTTCAAGCTGGATTACCTGACACTCGGATACGATTTCGGCAATCTGATCAAGAATACCGCCCACCTACGGGTGAATTTCACGGTAAACAACCTCTTCACCATCACAAGGTACAAGGGCATCGATCCTGAAGTCAACCTGGGTACGACCATTGGTATTGACAACAACATGTACCCGCGTTCCAGGGCATTCGTATTGGGTGTAAACCTTTCCTTCTAATAAATAAAAAAGATATACAATGAAAAGCATATTCAAGATAGCATTCCTGGTCACGGCTCTGACCCTGGTGCTTGGTTCCTGCGTAAAGGATCTGAACACCACGCCGATCGATCCCATGGATCTGACCTCTGACGCTGTATACAAAAACCCGGCAGCCTACAAGCAGGTTCTGGCAAAACTGTATGCAGGCCTTTCCGTTTCCGGGCAGCAGGGGCCGGCTGGCAACCCGGATATTGCAGGTATCGACGAGGGTTTCGGCGAATACCTCCGCGCTTACTGGTATCATCAGGAGCTTACAACCGATGAGGCGGTGATCGGCTGGAACGACCAGACCATCAAGGACTTCCACTTTCAGCAGTGGGGATCCAGCGATGTCTTCATCGCTGCCATGTACTACAGGATCTACTACCAGATCTGTCTGACCAACGAGTTTATCCGTGAAACCACCCCCGAAAAGCTCAGCGAAAGAGGGATCACGGGAGCGATTTTGAACGACATCGCCTATTTCAGGGCCGAAGCCAGGTTCCTGCGGGCTTTAAGTTATTACCACGCGCTCGACCTCTTTGGAAACGTGCCATACGTAACCGAGGTGGATCCGGTCGGGAAGTTCTTTCCTCCGAGGATCACCCGCGTCAACCTGTTCAACTATATCGAGAGCGAATTGCTGGCCATTGAACCGCTGATGATGAATCCCCGGACGAATGAATACGGACGTGCGGATAAGGCCGCTGTATGGGCGTTGCTCGCGAAGCTATACCTGAATGCGGAGGTTTACGAGGCAGGACCGCACTATACTGAGTGTATATCATTCTGCAATAACATCTTTACTGCAGGTTATTTTCTGGATGCGACCTATCAGCATCTTTTCCTGGCCGACAACCACCTGAGCACTGAAGCCATTTTCGCGGTAAATTATGATGGTCTCAAGACCCAGACCTGGGGAGGAACAACCTTCATCATCCATGCTGCGATCGGTGGCAGCATGATTCCGGCAGACTTTGGCGTTGGCGGTGGATGGGGCGGAACACGCACCACCAGCGCGCTGGTGAAGAAATTCTTTCCCGACCTGACCTCAACGGGTTTATGGCATTCACCGGTTCCTCCCAAACAGAAAAACGCCTACACCCTGCTCTATGTCCCCGGAAGCTACCAGGGATGGGATCCTGCAAATACCACAACGGTACTCGCCTCGGTCAACAACGACAATGTGTTTGAAGGCTACCTGAATTTCCCGGATGCCAACACGGAGTTCAAGTTCTGTGTCAACCCCAACTGGGACCTGAATTATGGCGACGATGGCGGCGATGGAACGCTGGAGCAGAATGGCGCCAATATCGTGGCCGCCGATGCAGGTTATTACAAGATCAATGTGGATCTCAACACCCTCACCTACACAAAACTGATGACCCATTGGGGCGTTATCGGTTCAGCTACGGCCGGTGGATGGGATTCGGATCAGGATATGACCTACGATGCTGAATCTGGTATGTGGAAAGCGGTTCTTGACCTGACCGCCGGTGAAATAAAGTTCCGTGCAAACGACGGATGGGATCTCAATTACGGCGATGACGGCAATAACGGTATCCTGGAGCAGGGCGGAGCCAATATCGCAATCCCCGAGGCAGGTACCTATACCATCAGTATGAAACTTGGTATTCCCGACTATACCTACACCATTGTCCGCAGCAGCTTCGACAAACGACCCATGTTCTGGACCGACGGACAGTCGCTGGAGATCGACGATATCGGCGACTTTACCAACGGGTATGCCGTCATGAAGTTCAAGAATGTGACCCGTACAGGGCAACCCGGACAGGATCTTACCTTCACAGATACTGATTTCATTCTGTTCCGTCTGGCAGATTTCTACCTCATGTATGCTGAGGCAGTGCTGAGAGGCGGTGGCGGCGGTTCTTCCGGTCAGGCTGTTGATTATGTCAATGCGCTGCGCCAGAGGGCTTTCGGAGATGATGGCGGCAATATTACACCGGATCAGCTGACCCTCGATTTCATCCTCGATGAAAGAGCCAGGGAGCTATATTGGGAGGCACATCGCCGTACCGACCTCATCCGCTATGGCAGATTCTCCACCGGCACCTACGTATGGCCGTGGAAAGGCGGAGTTAAGGAAGGTATTGCGACCAGCCAGAACTACAATCTCTTCCCGCTGCCGGCTGCCGATGTCTCTGCCAATCCGAATCTGATTCAAAATCCCGGCTATTAATTGTAAAAAAACAAGTCTATGAAAAAAATAACATTCATCTTAATGGTTGCGGGTTTGTTCAGTCTGTTAGGTTGTCGTGAGCTTGACAAAACCGAACTCACCCTGAATCCGGTTGCCCCGGTGCTGAATATGACCGACGGGGCAGTAGTGGTACTCAAGGAGGCAGATAAGGATGTGATGATCGACTATGATTGGGCCAAATCATTTTATGGCGTTCATGTGGTCACAACCTATACCCTCCAGATGGATAAAAAAGGCAATGGTTTTGCCGATGCAGTGGCAATCGGGGTTGTTACCCACGGCACCGAACTCTCCATCAAAACGGCAGATCTGAACAGCAAGTTGCTTCCCATGCTGGCTGATCCGACCATTGCCGAAGCGCTGGAACTCGAGTTCCGGGTCAAATCCGATATCAATACCAATGTGACTCCAGTTTATTCCGCGGTGATCCATCAAACAATCACCCCCTACATCGTGAAGATCGTTTATCCGATTCTCAACGTTCCGGGAAGCTATCAGGGATGGAATCCTGCTGATTCGGCCACTTCGATCGCCTCCCTGAAGTCGAACGACATCTATGAAGGCTACATCTGGTTCCCCGACAATACCGAGTTCAAGTATGCCAAGGGAAGCTGGGATGTCAACTGGGGCGACGACGGCGGCGACGGTACCCTCGAACCCGGTGGCGCCAATATCCTTTGCCCGGTGGGCGGCTACTATAAACTGAATGTCAGCATTCCTGCACTCACCCATACCTTTGTCAGGACAGCCTGGGGTGTGGTTGGCAGTGCGACCCCCGGCGGTTGGGATGTTGATACGGATATGGTTTACGACGAAGCATTGAAGACCTGGTCGGTGACCATGGATCTGATCGTCGGAGAGATCAAGTTCCGCGCCAATGATGCCTGGGATATCAACTATGGCGACGATGGCGGCAACGGAACCCTCGAAGCCGGCGGTGCAAACATTCCCATTGCAGCCGCAGGAAATTATACGATTACGATGGACCTCAGCAAACCTGTTTACACGTACACACTGAAACAGAACTAGTCTTGTCGGGGCGACTCGTCGATATTTTGTCGGGGCGACTCGTCGATATTTTGTCGGGGCGACTCGTCGATATTTTGTCGG
>CAYWHQ010000344.1:0-3778 GCA_964457665.1 uncultured Prolixibacteraceae bacterium
GCGTTATTATCCGATTCACCGATCATATATTCGAGGAGTTCCGACACCGTGTAATACCGGTCGGGGGTTATGGTTCTCCCTCCAAAGGTCTGGCCGGGGATTGTCCCCTTTGGCTGCGGAAAGAACAATTTTTTGTCGAGTACCTTCGGGTTGGTTTCAGCCATTTTCAGCCAGGTGATCATGATAGGCACCTTCAGCAGGCTGCCTGCCTGGTAAGATTCTTCACCCCCAAGGGCCATCCATTGGCCGCTGTCGAGTTCCCGAAGAAAGATTCCGGCTGATACCAGTCTGCCTGAACTCTTGCGTTCTTTTATCAGTTCGAGGATGTGAATCTTAAGCTGGCCGAATTCCGGTGATTCATCTGCAGGTTCGGAGTAGATGACAGGGCGCACAAGGGCATAATCCATACGTATGATCGATCTGACAGGGGGCGCGGGTTTTCTTACCTGCCTTGTGTTTTCATGCACCCTGCTCCGCTGAAAGGTGGATACGACGATCCAGGCAAGGAACCCGGCCGAGAGGATCATCAGCAGGACAAACCATAGCAGGGGGACCTGCCGGGGTTGGCGATCATTCCTGGCAGGGATGCCGGGCATAGATAATCTCACAGTGTCTTTTTTCGGGGAAGGTTGCTTTCTCCTGGTCGCCATGCATTGCCGGAATTGAGTTTTGGTAGTAATTACTATGACAGCAATCCGGATAAATAGTTTACTCCTGCAAAATTTTTTCTTTCCGCGAACCGCTCCTAAAAATCTATCTTTGCAGTGGCGATAGAGTTTTCGCATTAGCCCGTTTATGGACGAAAGGAATGATTATAAATCGGCCCTGCATGTCATGGGAGGTATTGAGCAGCCCCGTCAGATCAACGAGGAGGTTATCCGTAAGCTGCGTTCCGGGCGTTCAAAATCTCTCTCGGTTCAGGATTATCTTGAGGGGATCTGGTCGGGAAACCGCACGGTCCTCAGTAAAGCCATCACGCTGATCGAGAGTGTGCGTGCCGACCACCAGGCGATTGCCCGCGAGATCATCGATGGTTGTCTGAAGAGGGGTTTATCTGCTGCCTCGTTCCGCATCGGTATCACGGGGGTGCCGGGCGTGGGGAAGAGCAGTTTCATCGAGACGCTGGGGAGGCAGCTTACTGCATCGGGGCACCGGATTGCGGTACTGGCGGTTGATCCGAGCAGCAGCAGGTCGAAAGGCAGCATTTTGGGCGACAAAACAAGGATGGAGGCATTATCGGTCGATCCGGGCGCTTTCATCAGGCCGTCACCTTCTGCCGGGTCGCTTGGGGGTGTTACAAGGAAGACCCGTGAGACCATCATTCTTTGCGAAGCTGCGGGTTACGACATCATTTTTGTAGAAACGGTGGGTGTCGGGCAGTCGGAAACTGCGGTCCATTCAATGGTCGACTTTTTCCTGCTGCTGATGCTGGCCGGGGCGGGCGACGAGCTGCAGGGGATCAAGCGTGGAATCATGGAGATGGCCGACGGGCTGGTGATCAACAAAGCCGATGGGGATAACCTGCGCAATGCGCAAAGGGCAATGGCCGAGTATCGTCACGCGTTGCACTTCTTCCCTCCGCCCCCCAGCGGGTGGCAGCCTTTTACCGAAGTCTGCTCAGCAAATACTGGATTGAACATACGGGAGATATGGGATACAATCCTGGCATACAAACACCGCACCACCGCCAATGGTTACTTTTCAACACGCCGGCAGGAACAGGATCTGCAATGTTTCAGGGAGGCCATTGAGCAGGCGCTTCGATTTGATTTTTTCAACCGAAAGGAAATTTCCCGAACGTTTTCAACCCTTGAAAAACAGATCATTCAGGGAAATCTGAGTCCCTATGATGCGGCTTCCCGGCTCCTGGCAAGATATTTCGGCCAACAGGATCAGCATTATTTTACGTAAGGGGCAATTTTCCAGTAGAGGTCTTCCGGATTGAATGGTTTGATGACATATCCATTCATCCCGAACAGATAAATCTTTTCCCTCTCTTCCATGAAGACCGAGGCGGTGAGGGCGATAATCGGAAGCTTCTGGTAATATTCCCCCTGCATTTCACGAATGGTCCTTGTTGCCTCATACCCGCTCATCTCGGGCATATGCAGATCCATCAGGATCACGTCATATCTGTTGGTTTCCACTTTCTCCACAGCCCGCAGGCCGTTTTCTGCCAGATCTACCTGGGCATTCCATTTTGACAGATACTTTGTCACGATCCGCTGGTTGACAAGATTGTCCTCCACAACCAGTACCTTTAACCCATTCAGGGGCCGGAATCCGGTGTGACTCTTCACGGTCTTCTCCAGTTTAGCTGATTCCCCGGTCTGAAAAGTAAGGTCAACGGTGAAGGTGCTCCCCTGGTTTACCTTGCTTTCTACCCGGATGGTTCCTCCCTGTAATTCAACAAGTTTCCGGGTAATGGCCAATCCAAGTCCCGTCCCTCCATACTTCCGGGTAGTGGAAGAGCTGGCCTGGGTGAAACTTTCAAAGATTTCACCAATCTTGGTCTCCGGGATTCCGATGCCGGTATCCGACACCTTAAAGCCAAGGGAGACGTTATGGCCTTTTTTTTCCAGAAGTTCGACCGTAAGGGATACGGTTCCCCTGCTTGTAAACTTGATGGCATTGCCGATCAGATTGATGAGTATTTGTGAAAGGCGCACGGAATCTCCCCGGATGACCGCAGGGACCTCTTCCGCAACGACGGTTTCGAGCAATATTCCCTTTCTGGAGGCATCATATTCAAAACTTTGGCGGATGCCATTGATCAGTTTCAGGAGTTCAAAGTCGATGGCCTCGAATTCAATTTTTCCACTTTCGATCTTTGAGAAGTCAAGAATATCGTTGATCAACCTGAGGAGATTGTCGGCGGAGAAAAGCAGGATATCCATATTCTCGAGCTGGTCGGGTCTCGGGCTCTCCTCTTTCAGCATCTTTGCCGTATTGATGATTGCATTGAGGGGTGTACGTATCTCATGGCTCATGGTTGAGAGGAATTGCTGTTTGGCTTTGGCGGCCTGTTCAGCAACATCCCGTGCCTGGCGGGCTTCCATTTCAGCCTGGTTGCGAAGGGCAATTTCCGATTCCAGTGATTTCTTCTGGCGGTAAAGATCCACGAAAATGGAGACCTTACCGATAAAAAGGTCCGGAATGATTGGTTTGGTGAGGAAATCGACCGCTCCTGATTTTATACCCTTGGTGCGGTAATAATTCTCATTATAGATTGCGGTAATATAAATGATTGGGAGTAGCTCATTACGGGGATCGCTGCGAATGATCTCAACCGTTTCAAAACCATCCATGCCGGGCATCTGGACATCCATCAAAATGAGCGCCAGTTCGTGCTTCACGGTGGCTTCGATTGCTTCGGTACCTGAAAGGGCCCTGATAAGTTCAACATCAAGATCGGCAAGAAGCTCCTCGATTACCAGGATATTGCTCACATGGTCGTCGACGATCAGAATCCTGGGTTTGTGTGTCGTCGTTGTCGCGCTGTCTTTCATAGGTTCAGGGATTATCCAGGTTATTGAGCATTCGGGCAATTCCGTCCAGTGGCAGTATATGATCGATGCGGGCGGCCTGTATTGCTGCACGGGGCATGGAATCAACTTCTGCTTCGGCAGGGTCCTGAACGATGGTCAGGCCGCCGAGCTCCATTATTTTCCTGAGCCCTTTGCTGCCATCGTTATTCGCCCCCGTAAGGATCACGCCGACAAGGCTGTCGCGGTAAGCGTCTGCCGCCGTCTCGAAAAGAACATCGATGGAAGGGCGG
>CAYWHQ010000345.1:0-3767 GCA_964457665.1 uncultured Prolixibacteraceae bacterium
ACCTGGTGGTAAAACCCCACCCGCTTGCTGCAATCTACTGGCTCACCGACAATACCTACCGGCTGTTCGATCTTGATCAGGAAAGCAGATCACTGGCTCATTATGAAGAAAAACAGATCCTTGACGGAATTATCTGCGAATATTACACCCCGGGGATCAATGCATTCACCTTTTTCCGGCGTCTCAGATTCTTCAAGATCTACCAGCAGGTCCCCTATATTGTGTATTACCCCACCCATGACCGTGTCAGAAAAAAAGAGGCCTTCGGAATGGAAATCGACGACTTTTTTGAAGCCGAACTCGATCCCGACAGACTCTGCAGCAGAATCGAATTCCTGAAGGTCATCAAATCCCATATAAAAACCCGCCCTGTTATTTACGAAGACGAGGAGACCACTCCCTATCGCACACCTTTTCTGAAGAGGTCGTTCGATATCATCATGGTGATCCTGGCCCTGATCGTCCTCAGCCCCGTTATGATCCTGACCATGATCGCCATACGCCTCGAATCCCGAGGCAAAGTGTATTATATTTCAAAAAGAGTCGGAGCGAATTACCGGATCTTCAACTTTTTCAAATTCAGGTCAATGTATCCCGATGCCGACAAACGGCTTAAAGAAGTGGAGCACCTGAACCAGTATATCAGTGAAAGTGTGGAAGATAAATGCTCCGAATGCGCCAGGATGCCCGAAGGACAGACCTGCTCACCCATGGTTTATTATGACGGGGAGCAGATCTGTGAACGACTTGCCACCCTGCGGAGAAAAGCGAAAAAGGCGTTCCTTAAGATCCAGGATGATCCAAGGATCACAAAAGTCGGAAAGTTTATCCGGATGACAAGTATTGATGAACTCCCGCAACTCATCAATGTACTGAAAGGTGACATGTCAATCGTCGGAAACAGGCCTTTGCCCCTCAATGAGGCAGAAGCCCTCACAAAAAGAAAATGGAGCCGCAGATTTCGCGCTGCTGCCGGACTGACCGGGCTCTGGCAGGTCGAAAAACGAGGCCGCGGCGGAGTCATGTCCGAGGAGGAACGGTTTGCCCTCGATAACTACTATGCCGAACACAATACCTTCTGGGGAGACATCATCATTATCTTCAGAACATTCAAAGCATTGTTTCAAAAGGAAAATGTCTGACACATGAGATACAGAAGCTTATTTGTCTGTCTGCTACTTGGTATCACCCTGCCCGCATTCCTGCACGGACAGGAGATCGGCGCCGGCCAGGAACGTTTCAAGGAGCTGGCACGCCTGTCGGGCAGCGATGTTTCACAAGATTTCGATCCCTACCTGGAAGATATCGCCCTGCGCATCCCCCCCCTGGAAGACCTCATCGATTCCGCCATCGTGCATTCCCCCGTACTCCGGGTTTCTGATGCCGATATCCTGATCGCCAAATACAAGATCAAAACAATCAAACGGCAATGGATGGAAAACTTCTATATTGACGGATTGCTCCAGACAGACAGATGGGATGCCTATACAACAAACCAGGTATACAACGCAGAACCCTACCCGATTTCCTCCATCCAGGACAGCTACAGATATCTCCTCGGGGCCAGCATGAGAATACCCATGGATGACTTCTGGGACAGGAGGAACCGCATCAAAACCGAAACCAAACAGCTGGAAAAAAACATGGCCAACCGCGACTACCAGATCCTCCAGCTGCGCCAGGCGATCATTACCCAGTACAACACGCTGATCGTGAACCAGCGGATCCTGAAAATCGCAAACGATAACGTCATTGCCAACGCCCTGCAGAAAGAGATGGGCGACAAGGAATTCGTCAACGGCCAGACCACCCTGTACGAACTCGCCTATATCAATGAAATGTACAGAAAAGCCGTGACCGACTTCGAGGATGCAAGATTCCAGTTCTATAACTCCTATATGCAACTACAGGAATTGTGCGGCATCAAGTTCAATGTAATCAATAAAATAGAATAATGAAACTGATCTACTTCTTAAGAATCTTACAGCGGCACATCCTCCTGCTGATCCTTGTGCCTTTGCTGCTTGCTGCAGTGGTCTTCTTCATGACCCGGAAAGATCAGTGGAATTATATATCCGAAACCACGATTTACACGGGCGTCACGTCGGGTTACTCTGTTCAGCAGCAGGGCGCTACCGACATCATGGTGAAAATGACCGTGTATGATAACCTCATTAACCTGATCAGGGCCCGGCAAACCCTCGAGGAGGTATCCGTCAGCCTGCTTGCCCAGCATCTGCTCCTGAATAACTACGACCCCCGGTTCATCCTCCAGGAACACTACGAGGAGCTGATGGCGAAAGTTCCTCCCGACATTCTCGACATCGTCAGGAAAGTAAAACGGGAAAGGGGCCGTTACTACCGACCTCCAGCCCAGGGAACCTCGCTCTACGAGACAGGTGAATCCGGGGATCTCTCCCTTTATGAGGAAAAGGAGAACGATGACAGCATCACACGGGCCGAATCCATCCGGAACAGCCGGTACCATGTTGTCAGAAGGGGTGAAACCATGTACTCCATCGCCCGGGCCAACAACCTCAGCATCGATGAACTTAAGAATATTAATAACCTGTCTGCCAATAATCTCAACGTGGGGCAACGCCTCTTCGTCGGAAAAGAGGTGAAACGTTACAAACCCCGTCAGATCTTTACCGGAGAACTGGTTCCTGAACCATCCCCCGCCGCCGCAGAAAACCGCCAGGATTCTGTCGACATGAATGCCTTTTATTCTCTGACGGATACAGCAACCGTTGTAACCCGTGTAAGCGCCGATACCAATGTTTTCGACCGTCTTGTACGGCGGCTCCTTGCCTACGGACATCAGAACGACTATAACTTTATCTATAAGCTCTGGAGCTCAAAGGATGACCGCTTCTACAGTATCAATGTCCTTTCCACCGTACAGGTCGCCCGCGTACAGAATTCCGACCTGATCAAACTGGTCTACAAGAGTCCCGATCCCGGGATATGCCAGCATACCCTTATCTTTCTGACCAATATCTTCATCCGTAATTACAAGATCCTGAAACAAAACCAGACCGATGCCGTAATCGCCTATTTCAAGCGGCAGCTGGAGGACGCGATGCGGAGACTGCAAAGCGCCGAGAGAGATCTGCTGGTTTTCAATGAACGGAACAACATCATCAACTACTACGAACAAACAAAGGAGATCGCCATTACCAAGGAGGAACTCGACGTCACCTATCAGAATAAACAGATCGCCCTGGCCTCTTCCGAAGCCGCTATCAAGATCATAGAGAAAAAACTGGAAGCACATGCCCGCCTCTCGCTGAACACCAGCTCCATTTTACGCCTTCGCACCGAACTGGCCAATACCACCATGCAGATTGCCAACATCGAGATTGATCTGGGCAACGATTCCGCCACCATCCTCAGGCTCGCCGCCCTGAAGGACAAAGTGGAGAACATCAAACTGGAGATCAGGGAGAATATCGACCGCCTCTACGCGGTGACAAACAGCGTGGAGGGACTTCCGCTCAAAGATATGCTTACAGCCTGGCTTACACATGTTATTGCTTATGAGGAAAGCAAAGCCGCCCTCCGGGTGCTCGGGGAGAGAAAAGCATACTTCCAGCGAATTTATGAGATCTTTGCACCGCTGGGAGCCGAAATGAAACGCATTGAGCGGCTGATCGGCGTAACCGAAAGCGAGTTCCTTCAATTGCTCCACGACCTGAACCTCGCCAAGCTGCGACAACAGGACGATGAGCTGTCGACCAATCTCAAGGTGGTCGACCCACCCAACT
>CAYWHQ010000346.1:0-3753 GCA_964457665.1 uncultured Prolixibacteraceae bacterium
TTATTATGATCCTGATTAAGCTCGTGAAAATTTCACTATCATATGCTCATTCGACCGGAGGATCCCTTTCTATCCTTTGTAATTTTCCTGAAACAGCATGAAAATCCTGATCTCATACCGGACGGAGATGTCTACGGGAATCCTCCTGAAACTCCGGATTGCAGCTTTCCGGATGCTGGCTTATATACTATTTTTACAAACAGGGCAGGGGGTAGGTCAGACCATTGAGATACAGGGCAGAATACTTGATCAGGTTACAAGAGTACCGGTTCCCAATGTAAACATTCAGAAGCTGGGAACTCGTGAAGGAACGATAACGGACCGGCAGGGCAAATTCACGTTTCCAATAAAAAAACTCCCTGTCACCCTGGCCATCTCCTGCGTGGGATACCAATCCATGCAGTTCACGCTGAAGACGCAACCTGAGAAGCCCGTTGAACTGTTTCTCAAACCGGCAGTAAATACCCTCAAAGAGGTCGATATCCGGGCAAACCGGTATGACTATCTTTTCCGGGACAACCGTTATTACATCCTAGATTATGAGATCATGGATTCCAGTCTCCTGCTGCTGGTGTTCAGATCGCGACTGAAAAATTCCAGCCTCATCATGATGACCATGAACGGGGATACGCTGGCCGTTGCGCCTGTCCCTGAAACAACCGCGGTCTCCCTGTTCAGGGATTGCCTGGGAAATGTTCATTATATCTCATCCAGGGGAAATGCCTTTCAATGCGTTTACAACTCCTCCCTAAAAACGATTCAGTACCCGTTCAGAACATCCAGGGATACATTGCTGAGATTGGTGAAGCCGTTCCTGTTCAGGTCGGGCGAACGCTTATATTTTGAAGAGTTATTTCCCGATGGATCGGGGAAACGGTTTGGATACTTCCTTCCGGGAGGGACAAAGGCTTATCTTCAGTCTGTCCGGGATGAGAATTATTCCGAATACATCCGGAAAGAGATCCGCTTTCTGAACCAGTGGAACCAGTCCCTGGATAACTCCATGAGATCGTTGCGCCCGGCATCCGATCCGGAGACGAAGGTTCCTGCCCGGCCTACCCAGTCGCCTCTCGGGTACAATCCCATCGCGACGGGTCAGGATATTCAGTTCAGTATAAGGACGTTATTTATGGGGAACCAGGCTCGTCTTTTTCGATTGACCGACACCACCCTTGCCCTTTTTGATTTCGTCAACGGAAGGGTAGATGTGCTGACGCCCGGGGGGACAGCGGTTTCCCATTCGCCTATCTCATTCCATAAAGAAGCTGATCAGAACCTGGTGGCCGGACTTCTTGGCGTGTTTATCCCTTTGCACGACTGGAAGTGGACAGGGAAGATCCATGTTGACGAATATACCGGAGAGGTTTATGCCTCATTCAGAAAAAGCATGTCATTTCAGATCCGGAAAATTGATCTGGTGTCAGGAAAAGCCGGTACCGGAAGGATATTTCCCTTCTCATATCCTGAAAAGGTACGTATCTATAACGGAACAGCGTACTTTCTGATTACAGAGATCCGGCAGGATTGCTCCGGACAGAGACTGGTTAAATTTCGGTTATAGACAGATTGTCTTGCTCATGTTCCCCGGCCCGGAACAGGATCGGACCCCGGGTTGCTGGTGTAGAAGGAAGCGTGTTCGATTGCACAGTTCTTGACTTTCAGGGATATTTCACAGCTTCACAATTTTCTTTACGAAAATCTGGTTATCGCATTGGACTGTGATCGCATAGATTCCTGAAGATAATAATCCAACCATATGGCGAAAAGTCTACGGTAACAAGTCCCGTGGAGTCAACCCCGTCGCGGATGTCATATTGGTAGATGTCGTTCGCGTTGTCGTGATCCCAGAAATTGTAACGTGCGAACAACACAGGATTCAGTGTATTAACTGTCTCAACATAGAGATCATAATTCCCGTTACCACGAAGGGTGTTTTTACCCGGAGAACCATCGGCTCCTCCTCCCAGGTCGATGGGTACCCGGGTTACCCTGATTCCTGCGCCGTCGTTACTGATCACCTCATTATTATGAATCGGACCCTTTAACCCATCCAGGATCATACCGTCGCTAAAACAGTTCCGGATGATATTGTGGTGTACCTCTTCCGCTCCCTTGCTGTAGAATCCCACCCAGGAGTTTTCTATCAGGTTGTCGGCAAATTCCACCGTTCCTGCTTTGCTGTAATAACCGACTTCGCCGCCCCGGACTGTGTTTCCGGTCACGGTCCCCCAGCCAGATACACTCCGGATGCCGGCGATACCCTCATCCGGAGGACCCGGCGTTTGAACCTCATCCAGTGTGATCGTGTTGTTGTTGATATGCAAAGGAGCGCCCGCACTGGAATATATTCCGTGAACCTGACCCGTGGTGACAATGGTATTGTTCCGGATCGTTCCCGATCTGGCCGTGGTGACGATCCCGCCCTTTCTGAGTTCCTCTTCAAAGATGGGAGAATTCTCCCCGGCATGAATGATGTTGTTTTCGATGATCTGATCCTCCGCACCCCACAGATTTCCTCCGCTTCGGTCGATAATGGCTCCGTCATGAATGGTATTTCCGGAGATGGTGGTTGTGTTTACCCCCGATGCATCCACCCAGATATACGCACCGGGAGCATTGCCTGAAGGGCTGCGTTTGTAATAGACATTCCAGTCTCCGTCGCGGTCATCCTGCCAGACTACATGAAATGAAGTCCCGGAGGCGGCTACAGAAGGATTGAACGATTCTCCGGTCTTGTTGGTAAACCGCTGAGGACCTGTCCAGGTTAATCCATGATCGGCGGAGCGGTTGTAAATGACCGCATCACTCAGATCGCGGGTATCCACCCAAACGGCATGAACGATATTTGCATCAGCGGCTATGCACCAGCCGTTGTTTTCAGAGGTTCCGGCGCCGGGAACCGCGGATATCTGCTGATCCGGTTCCCAGGATTGAGAAATTGCAACCTGCAGGGTGTAAAACATACAGATCAGAAATGGAATTGCTTTTTTCTTGGTCGATCTTGTTAACAGGGTATCAGCGTGGAGATTATATCAGCTTCTCCTTTTTCAGGATGTTCATCAGCCTGGTCTCCGAGATGTAATGATCGGCCAGCAACCGGCCGTTGTAAACCAGGTTGAACACGGCATAGGGAGAAGGAGCCAGTTGTGCCTCCTCCGGCGTTTTTAGTTCGGTAATCGTAACTCCCGCATGAAGTACCAGGAGTTTCTCCCGGATCTCTGCTACAAACCGGGCCACCCAGGGGCACTGTCCCGACCAGAGTATGTGAAGCCCCTGATATGCTGACAGCCGGGAGCGCCAATCGTTAAACATGGAATCCGGCGCATCTTCCCGGAGTTTCCTGACCACCAGATGGTAAGGTGTATCGGTTGCAACGATTTGAAATCCGTTTTTCAGAAACAGCGACTGCCCGGCCATAAAGGAGCCTTCGCTGACCATGGCGGCTACGCCGTTAAACCCTCCCTTTCCCGCATCGCTGATGCATTCTTCCAGCAGCATCGAACCATATCCCCTCTTTTTATCTTTCACAGCGCTGATCCATATGCAATGCACAAAGAGATACCCTTTGGCAGAAACGCTCCGCCAGCATCGCTCACCCGGCACATATTCGATGAAACCTGCCGGCCGTTTCTCTCCGTCGAGGTAAAGAAGTTTGATGACCATTCCCTCCCTGAAACGCACCTTTAACCAGTCAATCTTCAGAGGGTATGCCGGATGTTTCGGATTGATGAAACAGATCACCTGTGGGTGCTG
>CAYWHQ010000347.1:0-3751 GCA_964457665.1 uncultured Prolixibacteraceae bacterium
ACCGGCGGTTTGGGAGGAGCCTTGGGTTTAGGTGCCGGTTTGGGAGCCGGTTTGGATGGCTCTTTCGGTTTAGGTGCAGGTTTGGGCTTTTTAGGCTTTGGAGCTGGTTTTGATGGCGCTTTCGGCGTCGGTGGCTTTTTCGGTGAAGGAGGAGGTTGCGGATTCTGGGCAGTGATCCCCTTATCCTGATTCCCTTTCCCAACCCCATTCATTGGGAGAGACCCCAGTAAAAACGTTAAAATCACGAGGTAAATCAATTTCTTCATGGCAGCATTATTTATGCAAAGATATACCGGACGGAGATAATTATGGTTTACTTTTATTTGGATTCTCGGGATGCTAAAGCCCTGTATTTGGAATCAGGAGTTTTCAATTTCCCCGGCCTTCAGGCCGGGGGACTGGCAATCAGCGAGGTCTTGGGCTTTAGCCTGAAACAAACCTTTCAAATCCGTACCGGCTCATGAAGGCTTCATACTCCTCCTGGTAGGTCTTTCGTTTGGCCGGATCCAAGTGAAAGCAGGCAATGCACATGTTCTTTATACCCATTAATAAAGTCAATATAAATGTCTTTCTGCAAGGCATTTTCCCGGATATGAGCAAATACCTGTTTACGGATTGAGTCCTCAAGAATTGGCTCTCTGTTCTTTGTGGTCCAAACCAGGTGAACCCAGACCTTTATATATCCCATTTAACTGTTATTTCGGGCTAAAGCCATCCTGGCCGATGAAGTTGGGCCAGGAAAACCATAGAAGCTGGGTTGGTCATCGCCCAAAAATGGGCAGAAGATGATATGAAAACAGGAGTTAGAAAGGTCGGTTCCAAATAAGAATTGAAAATATTTTTAACCGAATCTACTGCTAATATGAAAATAAGCAGTACTTTTGGTTAAACTTCTCCGGAATGAGCAAAGCACTGTTTGAACGGTTTAAGAAAAATGGTGGCTTCCTTCTGGCTGCGGATTCTCTGAGCGCAACGGAGAAGTACCAGCTTCGTCGGCTCATTGAAAAAGGAAAAGTTAGCAGGGTCAAGAGGGGATTTTATCATCTGAATGATTCTTCAAAGGTTTTCCAGGAAGCTGAAGTGTCCAGAATGATTCCGGATGGAATATTTTGTATGTACACAGCCTGGTCATATTATGAGCTGACTACGCATGTTCCTATAGAATACCATGTGGCAATCCCGAAAACAATAAAAATTGTTCTCCCACAGTACCCTCCTGTCAAACTCTATTATTGGATCGCTCAAACCTTTGAGCTTGGGAAGACGATGGTGGAGATCAATGGCTCCCGGGTCACCATGTATGATATCGAGAGATCGGTGTGTGATGCCCTCAAATTCCGGAATAAGATCGGATCGGATCTGGTTAGTGAGATCCTGCGAAATTACACCAACCGCAAAGATAAGAACCTTGACAAGCTTCTTAAGTATGCTACGCAGCTAAGGATTGCAAATACAGTGAGCCAATTCCTTCAGATCATCCTATGAGCAATACCGCTAAATCGATTCGCGCACGACTGCTGAACCTCGCCAGGAGAGAGAATCTTTCATTCCAGCTGGTTATTATCCGCTATATGCAGGAACGATTGCTGTTTCGGTTGGCCGTGTCAATGTAAATGAGCTTGAGGCATTAAAAGCAGCTTTCAGGGATATCTGCTCAATTTATTATCCTCCCGATGCAGTGACTTTCGATACAAGTTCCATTTCGGCAGAAGAAATTGCAGGCCAAAACAAGTATCCGGGAACCCGGCTTTTCGTAACTGCGGAACTTGATACGATAAGGCAACGAATCCAGGTGGATGTTGGTTTTGGTGATATTGTTCTCCCTTCAATAATAAAGCTCTCCTATCCGACATTGCTTCCAGATTCTGGAATTCCGGTGGTTCAGGCATACTCATTGGAGACGGTTGTGGCCGAAAAATTTGAGGCTATGATCGATCTTTCGGTATTTAACAGCCGGATGAAGGATTTTTATGATGTTTATCATATTCTGACCACCCATCAAATCGATAGCCAAATCCTTGAGGAATCAATTAACGAAACATTCCGGAACCGGAACACACTTTATTCTCCGGATCATTCTCTCTTTACCCGGGGCTTCTCTTTGGATGAAGCCCGGCAAAAACAGTGGAGAGCATTTCTGACCCGAAATCATCTCGACACAAGTCTTGATTTTACGACAGTAATAAGCAAAATCAGCAGCATTTTGTTGCCAATATGGAATCGGATGGCACCCGCTCAATGATCTCTCAGGCTTATCTATAATCCAGAAACTTCTCCTTTCTTTCCCTTTCACCGTAAATAGAAATTCACAGCTAGAGGGCTTAATGAGTTCGTGGCGGTTCCCTGGCTAAACACTGGAGTCATCAGGAAAAATCGCATTGAAAGTGATGTCCCAATTTACAGAAAACGTCTTACCCTGGATTTATATACATCCCAATCAACACCAAACTTTTCTGCTAAAAACTTTTCTTCGCCAAGGATCATCAGGTAATGTGTCACGATACAGTACAAACCGATGAAAACATTCAAAATGTTCGGAAAGAAAATAATAGAGGAAATGGTGGCCAGAAATACTCCCAGATACAGTGGGTGACGACTGAAACGATATAACCCGGTCGTTTTTAACCGGGTGTCCTTTTCAGGAAGACCATACCTGAGGGAGGATCCTAAACCGTAAAACGAAAGTAATAACACCACGGTTGCGACACACAACATACAAGATCCTGCCCATGACATCCACAGGGGAACTTCCACCCAGCCAAACGTTGGGAAGATTGCTTTCAGCAGTGCAAGTCCCCAGCAGATAAACATAGTGATTTTCCCTGAATAAAAAAGAAATGGGTTGATAGATGGATTTCCCCATAATCCACCTTCCTTTCCGAGAATACGAAAGATTGTGATAATAAAACCCACACCCATGACTATAAAAGTGTAAACAGCAAGAAGATATGGTATAGGATGCATATCAGTTTTTGTAGTAAAGGTATGAATTTCTCATTGTCTTTATGAACAAGTCAAACTCTGTAATCAATCATGTCCTTTCGAAGTGAGGGACTAACTTTCACCCTAAAGTGTTGACTGTTTATTGAAATATTCCCCGCCAGGATTTTTTGCGGTGATCCGGTAAATGGTCGCTCAAACAAGTTTGATCCGGGCATGAAAAAAGCCCATACCTTCCGGTACGGGCTTTGATTGGTCTCCCCGCCAGGATTCGAACCTGGGACCCAATGATTAAGAGTCATTTGCTCTACCAGCTGAGCTACGGAGAGTTTCAGGGGTGCAAAGGTAGATAAATGCTCCGGATTTTCTTCAGAAATAGTAAAAAATTATAGGCCCCTTTGGTGCATAAAATCATATACCTTTCTGGATATCAGACTTATAATGTCGGCCATCTGGTCAATATCGGCACCTTTTGTCATTACGGTCAGCAGGTAGTTCCCTTTGGTGTCGAATACGATTCCTGATTCGGATAGTTCGGCTATTCCATCTATTCCCTGTTCCCCGAACTTATGGGCTGTGAGGATATTATCGGGGAGGCTTCTGGTAAGTCCTTTACTGAAAGTGCACCGGGTCAGCAACCGAAGAGCATGTTCCGATGAAGCGGGATCGAGTACCGTGGCATGATATAAAACATCCATAAAGCGGGAATACTGGGGGGCCGAAAGCCTGTATCTGCCTTCGTTCAGTTCAGGCCGGGAGAGTCCCAGGTCGGTAAAGAGCTTCTGAAACCGTGAAACATCCATATTCTGCC
>CAYWHQ010000348.1:0-3748 GCA_964457665.1 uncultured Prolixibacteraceae bacterium
ATGCACGGCGACCGATACGTACAGGGAAATAAAACCGTTAAGATCCCCTTTCTGAACGAGCCTGCCGACTTTCCCGTGGGGCCGGTCAATATGGCCGCCCGTTTCAGGGTTCCCGTATCCTATGTATTCGCGGTCAAGGAACGCCGCAGTCATTACCATTTTTATGCAACGCCGCTGCAACAGATACCTTTTTCAGGGAACCTTCAGAAACGTGATATGATTCTGAAAGAGGCCGTAGCAGTCTTTGCCGCCTCCATGGAAAAGATTGTGAAGAAATACCCGCTGCAATGGTTCAATTACTACGATTTCTGGCAATCATCGCCGGCTCCGGTCAAAACTCATCATCATGCCTGAAAACCGAAGGCTTCTGCTCATCTCCGCCAACCGGCATGACCAGCCCTACCCGGTCTACCCGCTTGGCATCTCCTATCTTTACTCCTACCTCACCGACCATCTTGCCCACTATGATATCCGCATCTTCGACTTCAACCTTCACTCCCATACCCAGCTTGCAGAAACACTGCTGGAGTTTCGTCCCCATTACACCGGACTCTCTCTCCGGAATATTGACGATGTGAATTTTTACACCCGCGAGAGCTTTATTCACGGATACCATTCCATCGTAGAGCTTATCCGCAAAACCATTTCAACCACCCTTATCATCGGCGGATCGGCTTTTTCGATCTATCCTGAAAGACTTTTCAGACTTTTCAATCCCGATTTCGGGATCGTGGGTGAAGGGGAGGAAAGCCTGTACCAGCTGCTTACAGGATTGGACCTTAAAACCAATGTGCTCGGGACCGAGGGACTTGTTTTCGACGATCGTGGCGTCATCCGCATCAATCCGCGCAAACGTTTCCTGAAAAACCTTGATCTCTCGTTCGACGAAGAGATGATCAGTTTTTACTGGGATAAGAGCGGCATGCTCAATGTACAGACAAAACGCGGCTGCCCTTACCATTGTATCTATTGTACCTACCCGCTCATCGAGGGAACGCATGTCAGGACGCTTAATCCCGGAAAGATCGTAAAAACCCTCAAAGAGCTTTCACTGCTGCACGGAATCAACTATGTGTTCTTTACCGATTCGGTCTTCAACATATCCAACCATTTCAATGTCGAACTGGCCCGGCGAATGATCAGCGAAAAGTTAGATATACACTGGGGGGCTTACTTTTCGCCGGCACACCTGGAAGAGGAGCATCTGAGGCTTTACAAGGATGCCGGATTGTCGCACATCGAATTCGGTACCGAATCGCTGAGCGACCGCACCCTCATCCAATACGGAAAGCATTTCACCGTCGACGAAGTGGTCAGGGTCTCTGATTGGTGCAACCGTTACGGGATCTATTTTGCGCATTTCATGATCCTTGGAGGATATGGCGAGACCGAGGAAACGATTAGCGAAAGTTTCGAAAACTCAAAAAGAATAGAAAACACTGTGTTTTTTCCCTACATCGGCATGCGGATCTATCCGGGGACACGGTTACAGGAACTGGCCATCGCACAGGGGCAGATCAGGGCAGAGGATGACCTGCTGGAGCCGGTGTACTATGTGGCATCCGGAATCCGTTATGACACCCTGAAAACCAGGGCCGATGCAACAGGCCGAAGATGGGTATTCCCCGACGAGGATGTGGCCACCTTTATGAACAGGATGAGGAAACGCCACAGAAAAGGATCATTATGGCATCATCTGAAAAAGTGAATATTCCCCAGAAACCCCCCATGGTCATGGTCGACAGGCTGATCAGCGCCCGGGAAGGCATTACGGAAACGACCTTTACAGTCGGAGAGGATAATATATTTCTCGAAAATGGCCTCTTTACAGAACCAGGGCTGGTTGAGAACATGGCCCAGACTGCGGCGGCAGGTGTTGGCAGCAGGCCGGGCCACGAAAGCGAACCTGCCCCGCTCGGTTTCATAGGCGGGATCCGCGACCTGATCATTACCACCCTGCCTCCTGCAGGTGCAGAACTGAGATCACGGGTGACGGTAGAGCATGAGGTCTTTGATGCCACAGTTGCCTCCGGCGAGGTATTCTGGAAAGGAAACAGGATCGCATCCTGTGGATTGAAAATTTTTCTCATCAGATAACATGATGGACAACTCCGCTATCTATGATCAAGAAAGGATCCGTGAGGAGAATCTCATGGAACCCCTTTACCGTCATGAATCCGACGGAAGCTACAGCCCGCTTTTTTACCATGATGAATTTTTATCAATGCCATGAAACCATCCATGATCATACCCTTTCAACACAGCTACAGCGGGCACTGCGAAAGCGGCGCTACCGCCGGATTGCTCCGGCACGCCGGACTCGATATCAGTGAACCGATAACTTTAGTGTCCCTGCCGAAATCCTTATGCAATGCGCCATCAGGGAAGATAAGCTCTTCCGGAATCTGCTCTCTGTAAAACTAAAATAATTTTTTTAATTTCGCAGCCCGTTTTGATACCTTTAAATTCCCTTTACATGGAAAACAACAACCCGGTTTACAAGGATGAGCGATACGGCAAATACCGCGAGCTCCTTTATAATTACAGCGAGGATGGCAATTATGTGAAAACGGTTGGTTATCATGGCGAGCCCGACCGGATCATCCTGCAGCAGGCATGGGACCTTTTCAATGAACGGATTGAAGAGGCGCGGCAAAAGGTGATTGCAGGAAAAGCCAGCCCAGTGGTCTATTACATGGAAAAGATTCTGGCCGACCCCATGGGACTCTCCATGATGGCAGGGATTCCGATCTGGAAGGTTAAACTGCATTTCAAACCATGGTTTTTCGCCAGACTGAGCGAAAAAACACTCGGAAAATATGCTGAAGCCTTTAATATTACTGTTGAACAATTGAAAAAAGTTGAATAATCTTTAATCTCGGAATAACCCAATGGCAATAAACTATACACATCGTCAGGCAGGTCACTGTGAAAGCGGCGCTACATCAAACCTCTTCAATTTTTATGGAGTAGAAATGAGTGAACCCATGGCTTTCGGAATCGGCACAGGTATCTACTTCAGCTACCTCCCTTTTCTGAAACTACAGTTCGCCCCCATGATGTCGTTCCGCAACCTCCCAAACACCGTTTTCCATCGTTCGTCCAAATACCTGGATATCGACGCTACGGTCATTAAGAAGTTCAGCAACCCGAAAGAATCCATGGAAGCCCTGGACAGAAACCTTGAAAAGGGGATCCCGACCGGTGTACAGGTTGGGGTGTTCAATCTTACCTTCTTCCCTCCCGAATACCGTATGCATTACAACATGCACAACATGGTAGTGTATGGAAAGGATAACGGCCATTACATGATCAGCGACACCGTGATGGAACACCCGCAGGTACTATCCTACGATGATCTCCTGCGCGTCAGATGGGCCAAAGGGCCTTTTGCGCCAAAAGGCAAGATGTACTGGATCAATCACATCAAAAAGGATCTCGACTTCCGGAAAGCAGCGCATCTTGGGATTAAGAAATCAGTGTATGAGATGACCAAGGTGCCCTTCTGGCTGATTGGTATCAAAGGAATGAAGGTGATGGCCCGGGATATTAAAAAATGGCCAAAAAAGCATGGCAACGAAAAAGCATCCTTCTACCTGGGTCAGATCCTCCGGATGGCAGAAGATTTTGGTACGGGCGGAGCAGGTTTCCGCTATATCTTTGGCGCCTTTTTACGGGAGAGCGGTGAAAAATTCAACAACCAGGAGCTCCTGGACCGGCTCCTGGCGGCCGGGCACGAGGCGGGGGA
>CAYWHQ010000349.1:0-3745 GCA_964457665.1 uncultured Prolixibacteraceae bacterium
CTGCATTGCGAGATACATGGCTGGCATGCTGAAAGTTGCAAGCATAATGATGTGCAAAGATTGCTGAAAGGCCAGACGAATGTAAACCGTCAATGGCCAGGCGCCGGTTCCGCTTAAGGAGGCATCTATCAGGGCCAGGTCAATGTCGGGATGGGTTTCCAGTAATTGAAGCGCCTGCCGGCTTGAATCAGCTTCATAATATTCCAGGGGTAAATCGTGCAACATTCGGTGCAATCCTGTACCCCCGAAACCATGATCCGATACGAATAATACTGCCAAGTATTCTCTGAAAAATAGTACAGGCAATTTAAAGATCAAATCAGGGAATATCCAAATATTCGAACAGAAAAAATCTTTATTGTTTCTTTATCACTCTGTTTAAGTACCTTTATATCAATACTATAAACAAAACAAAAGGAAATATGGTAACCTTTGGCATTAAAACCTGATCAGATGCCCTGTCAGGCTGTCGGAGGGTTCCAGTCCAAGTTTTTTTCGGATCCGGTGCCTGGTGATGTCGATGGTGGAAGCTGTTACATTGGTGAGCCTGGCCATATCTTTCGACGTCAGGTTCATGCGCAGGAGGGCACAAACCTGTAGTTCGCTCCGGGTCATGTCGGGGCAGGTGCAGAGGAGTTTTTCATAAAATCCGCCATGCATCTGCTTGAACATCAGTTCGAAGTCTTCCATGGGGTCACGTTTGGTGTCGCGGACGACCTCCGCAAGCGCCTGCTGAAAATCTTCCTGATCCTTTTTCTTAGTGAATCTGTATTTAAAAGGTGCAAGATATTCCCCTATGGCTCGGTTTGCCTGCCGGAGTTCTGTCATAACAAGGGCATGGTACATCAAATCCTGCTCTTTCCTTTGGAGTTCCACCTGCAGATCTGTTACAAAATTAAGGTTTGGCTTTACAGATTCTATTTCCCGGATTTTTTTCGTGAGACTTACCGACTTACGGAAAAAATAAACCAGCCCTCCTGAGAGGATCAGGATCACCGTAATCAATATTATATACGAAAGATACATTTGATTACGAAAATAGAAAGAAAATTGATATGGTTATGTGATTATAATCACAATCCATATTACGGACTCACCGTCACCCACAACGTAGTGGTCGTTGAGCATCCGGTAGCGGTAATGGTCTCAGTCACCTTTACCCAACCAGGGTTGACGATCCCGCAGGGGAAGTCCCAGGTGAGCGTGAGGCAGTTCATATCGGGCATGCATGGGTAGGCGTTACCGTGGCTGCAATTCCAGGAGTATGTATGGCCTGCCACCAGAGGGGTGGTATAGGTGGCGGTTTGACCCTGGGTAACTGTTGAGACGCCGCTGATAACGGGTGCAGGTAACGGGTTGGCGGTCACGGTTGCCGAGGAGTAAGCATGCGAACTGACATCATCGGTAACCGTAACAAAATAAGTACCCGCAGCAAGGCCTGTTGCGGTCTGGGTGGATTGAACCGGATTTGTTGACCATGTATAATTATATGGGGATGATCCGCCAGATACCGAAACAGTAACCGACCCGTTGCTCTGGCCCGTGCAGCCTGCATGAGACACCACACTTGCCGTGGCTGTTAAAGGGTTTGGATTGTATGGGGTAACCAACACCTCAAACAGAAATGGCGGAAAATCCGGGTCCCTCGGATAGTAATCCCAGGTTATACCTGCATCGAATGTCTGGGCGGTAAGGTTAGCAGGAGGAACCGGGAGTGATCCGGGGCCGGTCGTCGTGCTGCTGTTATTTGTAACCCAGTAGGAAGTGCCGGATGAATTGGACTGCATCACCAGCCAATAGTTTGTGGAGGCATCCAGAAGGATGGTGGCTGAAGGGGTAAAACTGTAAATACTCCCGCTGACCAGGGTTGCAGATCCGAAGGAACCCAGTAAAGTGCCAACATTGCCGGCATTATCTGAATATATTTTCAATGATGCATTGGCATCCCCTGAGGAAATATATAAACTGACGGAGTAAAGATTATACGGATTTGCATCCGTTGTAAATGCTTCTGCACACCAGGTTAAATCATCGGTGCCGTGATAATTATGCAAGGGCTGGGTGATGTTGCTGATCAGGGTGCTCTGGGCAAGGATCAGGTTCCCCGACAAAAGAGCCAGCAGGATCAGGGTCAGGTTTTTCTTCATGGCAATGATTAATTTAAAGAATAAACATTAATGGATTACTGTAGACATCATCTGCGAAAATAATATCTTTTTCGACATGCTTTACAGATTTCAAAGTTCTGCTCTGTATAGACCATGCTCAGGGAACATGAGCCGCTGTTACGCCCTTTCTGTAGCGCACCACCGTCATGTTCAGCAATGCCGCGATGGCGAAGCTTACACCGCCAACGATCATGGCGCTCATGGGTTTGCCGTCAAAGAAGATTCCGATGGCTTCGCCCAGCAGGAGTGAGGCGATAACCTGCGGGATCACGATAAAAAGGTTGAATATACCCATCATCACCCCGAGTTTATCGGCGGGAAGCGATGGGGCAAGCATGGCATAAGGCATGGAGAGTATACTTGACCAGGCAATCCCGATGCAGGCCATTGAAAAGAGCAGCCCATATTGTCCTTCCATCATAGGGATACTGAGGAGTCCGACGGCGCCGGCAGCAAGGCAAACCGTATGCATTAGTTTCGGGCCGGTATAGCGGGTTGCCCGGAGCAAAACGAAGGAGAAGAGAAAACATACTGCATTGTAGGCGGCAAAACAGAAGCCTGCCCAGGCGCCTGAACGCTCCATTTCCAGGGTGCCGGATTGCGCATGAAATATGGCATCAGCTATGGCAGGCGCAAAATATACCCACAGGCAAAACATGGCAATCCAGGTGAAAAACTGGACAAGCCCCAATTCCCACATCCGCCGGGGCAGGTACCCCATAAGCCTGACGATCTCCCCCATGCCCAGTGTCCAGTCGAATCGCCTGGCCTGCAGCGCTTTAAGTTCAGTGTTGTCCGGTGGGATCTCGCGGGTGGTGAAGACGGTCCACAGGACGGCTCCAAGGAATGCGACGGCGCCGATATAAAACGAGAGTGTGACCGAAAACGGTATATGCCCCTGCCCGGCAGCTTCCTGGGCAATACCGAACCAGTTGGTCATCATCCACGGCAGAGCCGAAGCGATGGTGCCGCCCAGGCCGATGAAAAGCGACTGGATGGCAAAACCCTGCGAATTCTGTTCCTCCGGCAGGTTATCGGCCACCAGGGCCCGGAATGGTTGCATGCTGGCATTGATGGTTCCGTCGAGCACCCACAACAAACCTGCGGCTATCCAGAAGGTGGGGGAGTTGGGCATCAGGATCAGGGCCAGGGAGGCAAGGATTGCCCCTCCCAGGATATACGGGCGCCTCCGGCCCAGCCGTGTCCATGTGCGGTCGCTGGCCTGCCCCACGAGCGGCTGGATCAGAACGCCGGTAACCGGGGCTGCCAGCCATAACAGGGCGATCTGACTTGCTTCCGCACCAAGGTAAGTGTAAATGGCGCTCATGTTGGCCATCTGGAGTCCCCAACCAAACTGGATCCCCAGAAACCCGAAACTCATGTTCCAGATTTGCCAGAATCTTAAAGGTGGTTTGTTTTGTATCATGGCCAAAAATAATAATTATTACTTTTAACCCCAAAATACAACCTATGTCACAAAAACTACTGCTCCTTTCAAATTCCACCAATGCCGGTGAGGTTTATCTTCAGTGGCCCCGTCCGTATATCATTGACTTCCTGCAGAAATACAGCATCAA
>CAYWHQ010000350.1:0-3743 GCA_964457665.1 uncultured Prolixibacteraceae bacterium
TACGCGATGCTATCCTGTGACTGGAGTTCAGACGTGTGCTCTTCCGATCTGGGTACTTGTTCAGGTCAGTAGGCGGATCGCCAACCAGATGCTGGTAATCCTCCGGATCGTGCCCTCCCAGGAAAGTCCACGTGCCTTTTCCGAAATCACCATGGATATACCTTGCCTCATTCAGGGATTTGTTTTCGCCAAGCACCAGCGTGGAGGTTTTTACATACTTCTTGTTAAATGCGGTGGTCTGCCCCATGAATCCACGTATCAGCTTCTCATGGTTCTGGCATAACATGGTTGGCACCGGATCCCACTTGGCAGAGAAATCAAAAAGGGTGAAAAAATCATTCTGACGGTTTATCGTCGCCGGCCTCGATTCTGTCACATCAATCGAGGATATCTCGTATTCATATGGATTCGTGCTGACCGTGAAATTCTCGAAAGCAAAACAGTTATGATAATTCAAATTTCCCGGAGCAGCCGGATCGATAGGGTCTCCGTCGAACATCACTTCACAGATATCCAGTCCGTCGGCTGAAAGCGCCACGTCGTAACTGTCGGGGGCTGAGCACATGGAGAAGAGGTATCCTCCACCCGCTACGAAATCCCTGATCTTCTTAGCTACGGAGAGCTTCATCTCCGACACCTTCCCGAAACCAAGCTTGCGGGCATTCTCTTCATTGATCATCACATCTTCACGATACCATTGATGGTTCTTGTAGACCGCCCAGAATTTTCCGTATTGCCCGGTGAAATCCTCATGATGAAGATGAAGCCAGTCGTACATGGGAAGAACCCCGGTGATGATCTCTTCGTCATACACTATGTCATAGGGGATCTCCGCATAGGTGAGTACCAGCGTCACTGCATCATCCCAGGGCTGTTTGTTTTTCGGGGAATAGACAGCAATCCGGGGGGCCTTGTGAAGTCTTACATTCTCCATGTTCTCCGTGGGATCGGCAATCTCCCGTGAAATAGCATCTGCCTGCACATCTGCAATCACCTGGTAACTTACCCCCCGGATCGCGCATTCATTTTCGAAAGCTTGCTGATGCCGGAAAAGAAAGGATCCACCCCGGTAATTCAGCAGCCAGCTTACCTCAGTCTCCTGCTGAATAACCCAATAAGCGATGCCATATGCTTTCAGATGGTTCTTCTGGGTTTCGTCCATGGGGATAAGGATTTGCGCTGCATGGATCCCCTGAGACATCATGCCCGTCAGGATGAACAGAAGTAAAAGGCGTTTAAAAGGGTACATCATGGCTTTCATCATCATCCATTTTCGACATGACAGTGCGGGTTTTAACCGGTCCATCAAACGCGGTGTTCTCCTGAATATTGCCCGCAGGATTATAATCAACCTCCGGATCAGTGAATTTGGCGTACTTGGCAATGAACCTCAGCCGGATGTCCTTGATGGGGCCATGACGGTTCTTTGAAATACTTACCTCGGCCAGGCCGGAGGTGGAATCCCCTTGCTCATCGGTATCAATTTTATAATATTCGGGCCGGTAAATAAATAATACCATGTCAGCGTCCTGTTCGATGGATCCCGACTCCCTTAGATCCGAAAGGATGGGTTTTGCCACGGTTGACCTCTTTTCAGGCGCCCTGCTGAGCTGCGACAAGGCGATCACAGGTATGTCCAACTCCTTGGCCAGGCTCTTCAGCGAACGGGATATACTGCTGATCTCCTGCTCCCTGTTCCCTTTGGTCTCAGGGCCTCCCTGCATCAGCTGCAGGTAATCGACTACGATCAGCTGGATGTCATGACGCGCCTTTAATCTCCGGCATTTGGCACGCAGGTCAAAGATCGAAAGGGCGGCCGTATCGTCAATGAAGATAGGCGCTTCGTAAAGACTGGATATCCTGGTGTTCAGCTGAGCCCACTCGAAATCGGCCATATCACCCCTGCGGAGCTTCTCCTGCGGAATCTCCGTTTCACTGGATATAAGCCGCGTTACCAACTGAATGGCCGACATCTCCAACGAGAAGACCGCTACAGCTTTTTTGAAATCCACAGCAGCATTTCTCGCCATGGTCAGAGCAAATGCAGTTTTTCCCATGCCCGGCCGGGATGCAATGATGATCAGGTCCGACTTCTGCCAGCCGGAAGTGATCCGGTCAATCTCGGTAAAACCCGATCCGACACCCCTCAGCTCCCCCTCTTTGTTCTGGGCTGATGTGATCTCACGGATTGCGTTTTTGATGATCGACTGCATGTCCATGTAAGACTTGCCAATGCTGGCTTCGCTGATCGACAGCAAATTGGTTTCCGCCTTGTCGAGAAGATCGAAAACATCCGTCGTGTCTTCATAGGCTTCACGAATGATGTCGGATGAGATATGGATCAGTTCCCGCTGAATATACTTCTGGAGAAGAATTCTTGAATGGAACTCTATATTGGCAGCTGAGGCCACCCTGTTGGTGAGCATGGAGATGAAATAGGGCCCTCCGGCAATCTCCAGTTCCCCCGATTTCCGCAATTCCTCCGTCACAGTGAGGATGTCAACCGGTTGATTGCTCCCGAAAAGCCTGGTGATGGCACTGAAGATTACCTGATGAACCTCTTTGTAAAATACCTCCGGACGGAGAATTTCGATCACCTCGGCGAGCCGGTCATTCTCCAGCATCATTGCCCCCAAAACGGCCTCCTCCAGATCGGTAGCCTGTGGCGGGATCTTCCCCTGCACGGCCGAAGCATCCAGCTGGACCGGACTGGGGCGCTTTCGCGTAATCCTGTTTTTGGTACGTTCTTCCATACGCCAAAAATAGGAGTTCTCAGCAAGGATTTGACCCCGTTGCATCCTATTTATTTATCAACATCACAATGCAAAGGTCAAACCAAGGCGAACCCATCTGTGCCAAAGGCCATCGCGGAACTCCGGACTGAGGAGATATTGTTCTGCCTCCAGCCTTATCCCGCTCCACGTCAGATTAATCCCCAGTGAACTTTGCGCCACAAACCGGCTGATATCGCCGGAGGGAAGGACATAGATGCTCTGATGATTTAATACACCTCCCTGAAGTGTGGCATCATAGCCAACCATCCGGCCCGCTCCGGAAAGAAAAACGACAAACTGGAAATTCCGGAGTCCGTTTTCCATGGCAATCCTGCGTTTCGTGATGCCCAGGTTATAGTAGTAGGGATTCATCCATCCGGCTCGCAGAAACAACCCTCCCCCCATATTGGTATAAAGAGTCCCCAGCGAACCGGTGCTCCTGAGGTGTATTTCAAAATGACGGCGCTGGTATATGCCCTTTTCAAATCGTAATTCCCAGTTGACTACCAGGTCGTTGGCAACCTGATACTCCCATCCGAGCGGCTTGTCGTTGGTAGGGACATTGTTGTGAAAAGCAGTCTGCAACCACGCTCCGAATGATAATGGTCCAATCATTCCGACCCGGATAGCATTGGTCTGGCGGAACATATGAACCGGATCCGTTGTAATCTTGAAAATCCCTGCGTAAAGATAAGCGGCATAGGGTCGATCCCCGAAATGGATGCCTCCGACCTTCGTCGTCGAGGGAGTGTACATGTTTTGTACAACTTCAATCCCGTAATAATTCCTGCCGGACCCAAAATACGGCACCAGCAGGTTGTTCAGGATATTGTCTGCCAGAAAGGGCCCTGCAATCAGGAGATGAATACCATTGGTGTAGAACCTGTCGGTGTAGTTGTAAATATCATTCTCGGAATTTACCGAAAACAATCCTTCGGAACTCGTATAGATCAGGGGCGGAGAGTGGCC
>CAYWHQ010000351.1:0-3737 GCA_964457665.1 uncultured Prolixibacteraceae bacterium
GGAGCAGGAAATATCCTGGGTGCTGAACAGAGTGGTTTTATTTCCGAGATCGGTTATGAGATGTACCAGAAGATACTGGACGAGGCGCTGCAGGAGCTGAAGGAGACCGATTTCAAAGCCCTCTTTCCACGGCAGGAATCTGAAGGATCAAGAGAGTGTGTCATAGAGACTGATCTTGAGCTGCTCATACCTGATCATTTTGTGGCGAACATCTCGGAACGGCTGATCCTGTACAAGGAGCTGAATGCATGCAAGAATGCGGAAGAGCTTGAAAAATTCGGGAAAAATATGGAGGACAGGTTTGGGGCAATGCCCGAGCAGACCATCGGATTGATGCAGTCGGTCAGGCTTCGGTGGGCCGCCCAGAAAATCGGTTTCGACCGCCTGACGATCAGGAACGGTAAACTGACTGCACAGTTTCCCCCGACGGCGGATGCCTCCTTCTTTCAGTCGGAGCGGTTCGCCTCAATCCTTGATTACATCAGGGATCATCCCGACACTTGCAGGATGAAGCAGGAGACCGACAGGCTTTTCCTGGTTTTCAGGGATGTTAATTCCGTTTCGGAAGCGCTCAGGATTACCGGTAACCTGTTACCTTAAAGGTGTCGACCTCCCATTTGGAAGCCGTGCTGCTTGTGGTACCCGAAGAGCGGTACTTATAAGCAATGTAGACCGGCTGATGGTACATGGAGAGGTCCACATCGCCGCTGGAAGTCCATGTGGCGCTGTTTGCGGCCGGCAGCGTGCAGGGGAGCACGGTCCACGTCGCCGTGGAGGGGTCTCCGCTTCCGCTGTAATCAGTCGAAATGTAAACATCGAGTGGATTTGCCAGACCGCTGTCGGTATATTTGGTCCAGGTACGGAATGTCAGAACGGTCTGTGTCACACCCGTCAGGTCAATCGCAGGTGAGATGAGCCAGTCCTCGCTCGGAACATCCCCCTGATAGCCGTTGGCGATCATGCATTTGAACTGCGAATCCCATTCCCAGTTTTTATTGCTTTTTACCGACCATGTGACCCAGTCGGGCGGTGGCTGATCAAAATACTGTTCATAGATAGTGGTCAGAACCGGTCCGATCCCGCTGGTGTCAAATTTCACGCAATCGCTGGTGTCTCTTATAAACAGCTGGTATTGTCCGTTGTATATGCTGAGTATACCCCGCAATGTCCCCTTGCCGGAAGGCATTTTGGTATTGGCGAAGTTGGCATACTTGCTCGACCGGAGAATAAAGGTCTCCCCATCGATAATGATAGGGTTGCCGAACGCATCGGCGATATCCCTGTTTGTATAATCTTCGCCTTTATTGACAAAGGCCTGTCCGTGATCGGGAAAACGTACATCCTTTATGGCGACAAGTTTACTGATTTTAGGGTTGAGTGATGCGGTGAAGTTCAGCGTATCAGGAACAGGCGCTTTGCCAGGCAGACTGTCGCGATAGATATGCGAAGGTATCATTGCTTCGGGGATCCTGCCAATGGATCCGTTGTAGATATAGCCCAGCTGGGTGACTCCTCCGTACTGCCCGAGGTAAAGACCCTTGCATTTGATGAAGATGCGCTGGCCCACCTTGTATTCAGTGTACAGGCTTGTTTTGTCGACCTTAAGCTCGATTCCGGCCGTCTGGTCCTGAAGGTACAGGGTTTTGTAAAGATTTCCCGACTCATCGTTGGCGGTAATAATCCCCTGGATGATTGTATCGGTTGTTATCTCCAGGAGCGTTCCCGGGAACATGGCTTTCAGTCCTTCAATGGTCACATTGGAGTTGAAATCGACGTGCGGTACATAGACAGGGGGAACATCGAAATCCTTCTTTACGCAACCGGAGATGAGAACGGTCAGTCCCAGCAATGCTGCGACAGCAAAAAACTTCATTTGAAATGACTTCATATTCAATGGATTTGGCGCTTTATATTCTTACACTGACATTGATAAAAAAGGTCCGGCCGAAATAATAGTAATATTTCGGCGGGAACTTATTGACATCGTGTGTCTCAAAATCAAACCTGTTCTGCTCGTATCCGCCGCTCTGTATACTCTGGTTGTTGAGGATATTGGTCACGCTGAGGTTCAGGTTCAGATAGACTTTTTTATAGATGAGGAATGATTTCCCGAGGGAGGCGTCGAGTGTCATTCCTCCCTGGAGTTTCTGTTGCTCCGTGATGGTTTTGATGAGCGGATCGGTTGGTCCGAGTCCTTCAATCGCCTGGGATGTACGGCGTTCCGGATTGAAATCGAGCCAGGAGTTATCGTAATAGTTAACATTGACATCGGCAAACCAGAAACGATAGTTAAACTTCAGGCCTCCCGAGAGTGCTGTTTGCGGGGTGGATGGGACGAAGAAATTTTTAATGTAAATGGTGGCGCTGGTATCGGGTTGACTCCCGTTATCGTACGACCTTGTCCCCAGCGGCCGGCTGGTATATCTGTAATCACCCAATGCGGCGACGCCAAAGAGGGAGAGAAATTTGGTCATTTTGAATTCGGCTCCGATCTCCAGTCCCTGGTGAAGCTTATCCACACCGGTCAGGCTATAGTTGACATAGGTACGGAAGTCGTCATGATAGAAGCTCCAGACCTCAGCCTGGTCTGAAAAGCGGGTGTAATAATAGGTGACCCGTGCAAAGAGCCATGGATAACGGATCACATAGCTGAGATCGCCTCCGAACAGTTTCTCGCTTTTGATGTCGGGTACCACATTATCCCTTACCCTGGGTGAGATGTAGGAATTGGTAAAGTAGGGGGCGCGTGTCATGAAGAAACCATTCGCGACCGCATAGTGTCGTCCGGTGATCTTGTAGGTAAGGCCGGCTTTTATTCCTGGATTCAAGAATCGCTGAACCTTTGATTTTCCGAATGAATTGTAGGGATGCCGGCCGTTTTTCATATTTCCGGTTCTCCAGAACTCGGTTCCGGTGATCGAACCGGATACAAAGAAGTCGAGCCGGTTAAAGGAGAAGTCGGCCTGTGCCCAGAGGTTAAGATCATTGATATGGGCGTCGTAATCGTAGCCAAATTTTTCGCCTGTGGTGACAACCCGGTTGGGATTGTTCAGGTCGTTCTGAATAACGGAGGAATCGCCGGGGAAATCACGTTCGGCATACTGGTCGATGTCTACCCAGAAGTTACCGCCGAGCAGATCGGAAATCTGTTTAAAGTGGCCGGCCTTGTATAACCTGAAATTGATCCCGCCCGAAAGGGCGGCATGATTTGAAAGGTCGGCATTGATCCGGGTGTTGAACAGGAACTGGTTGTTTTTAACTATATTCTTTTCGAGGATGTACCTGGATTGTTTATTTTCGGCTTTGCTGAGGTAATTGATCTGATAGAGCCGGTCCCAGTTGATCTGGTAAACTGATGGGTCGCTTTCCCATTCCAGCGTAACAAGTTGCCGTGCATAGGGATCGGTTTGCCAGCTCGGGAGGTACCGGTAATAGTCGGGGCGTGGATCGGATGCATTGTACCAGTTCAGCGACGACCATGAATCGGTTCCGAAGGTATAGCTCAGTGCGGAAGAGAGACGGATTTTTGCAGAGATATCATAGAAATGGTTGAGGATGAAGACCGGGTTGTGGATCTGTTTTACCCGTGCATTCCTTTTTTCTCCCATTTGGTATCCCCAGTTTGGATTGTAATAGTTGCTTCCTCTCAGGTCGAAAGCCTCCTGTACGGTGGCTGCCTGTTGTCCCCTGGTGGAAGGTGCCCCGAAGATGCTGAGTCCGATGCTGTGTTTTGAACC
>CAYWHQ010000352.1:0-3737 GCA_964457665.1 uncultured Prolixibacteraceae bacterium
GCAGGAAGCGACCGGGTACTGGAACGAATGAACAGAAAATACAGCCGCGGGGATTATCTGGAAAAGGTCGGGATGATACGCCGGCTACTCCCGGATGTCAGCATTTCGACCGACCTCATCACCGGTTTCTGTGATGAGTCGGAAGAAGACCATCAGCAAACCCTTAGCCTGATGAAACTTGCTGAATTCGACACAGCTTTTACGTTCAAATATTCGGAACGTCACGATACCCCGGCTGCAAAAAAATATACAGATAATGTCCGTGCTGATGTGAAAGAGAAGAGATTGAAGGAGATCATCCATCTGCAACATGACTTGTCGCTGAGCAATAACCAAAAAGAGATCGGCAGAATCCGGGAGGTCCTGGTGGAAGGGAGATCCAAACGCTCAGACAAACAATATTTCGGAAGAACCTCACAGAATAAAGTAGTTGTGTTCCCGGCCAGTCAGACCTTCGTTGGTCAGATGGTTCAGGTCAAAATCAGCCGTGTGACATCTGCCACTTTAATTGGCTCGATGGTGCGCAGCTGAACTAATAAGGAAAATCATTACTTTTGCCGATCAAATCCTACCTGTTTATGAGAAAAATATCCGCTTTCAAGTTCTATCTTGCCGGATTTAGTATCATCTTAATATTTATCCTTGGATCATGTGTTCCGCAAAAGCAGATAAAATATCTGCAAAAGGTGCAAAAAGAGGATACAAGTTCGTTCTATGCACACAAACGCGATGTGAATTATCGCATTCAACCGCGGGATAATCTTTATATAAGGATTTTTAGTCTGGATGAAAGGACACTGCTCTATTTCAATAAGCAGGTCAGCCCGGGAGGATATAATGATTATGTGAACGATGCTTCCGTCTATCTCAATAGCTATACCGTCAATCCCGAAGGCTACATTGATTTCCCCGTGATCGGAAAAATCCTGGTGAAAGATCTGACGGTCGATCAGACCAAGGTCATGATTCAAAAACTTATTGATGAATATCTCCTTGAAACAACCGTTGTTGTGAAGATCGTCAATTTCAAGATCACTGTGGTAGGAGAAGTCATGAGGCCGGGAGGGCTTACCATATATGACGATCAGATCAATTTCTTCGAAGCCATTTCCATGGCCGGCGACATGACTGAATTTGCCAACCGCAAACATGTGGTAATCATCCGGCAAACCCAGCAGGGATCAAGGGTGTATCATATTGATCTGACTTCCGACCAGATCCTGAAATCAGATCTTTTTTACATGCAACCTAATGACATTATTTATATACAGCCCCTGGGGATCAAACGATGGGGCTTTGGGTCTACTTTCCCCTGGGCGTTGATTTTCAGCGCTATTTCAACCGCTTTACTGCTCATCAATTATTTTAAATAATAAATCCGAAATCCCGTGAACGATCAGTTTCAGGAAATCACACAGCAACAACAGCCTATCGATTACAAGGTAATTTTGTTCAAGTTTTACCGGTACTGGTACCTGTTTGCTTTAACAATATTCATCGCCCTGATCATAGCCTTTATATTCAACAAATATACCAAGCCGGTTTACGAGGTGAAGACCACGGTGCTTATCAAGGACAAATCGGAAAACAGACTGAATCCACAGGACATGATCGGACTGGGATTATTCAATAACCAGCAGAACCTTCAGAATGAGATCGGGATCCTCTCGTCCTACAGTCTGACCTACCGTACCGTTTCCAAAATCGGATTTGAGATTGCCTACTTCAGTGAAGAAAATTTCGTAAGCCGGGAACTTTACACGGAGTCACCGTTTATCGTTGACTTTGATTCAACTTTTCCGCAACCTGTCGGGTTAAGGTTCAACCTCACCATACTTTCCCGTGAACAATTCAGGCTTGAAGCCAGGGATGAAGAAATTGTGTTTTATAATTATAGAGAAAAAGAGAAGGTACCGGACCGGAAAGAGCGGATTTCTTTTGATGAAACATTCTCCTTCGGCCAGGAAATCGTTACCGATCAATACAAGTTCAGGGTTTTGCTCTCGCCCGAATTCTTACCCAAAAGCGACATTAACCGTTCATTTTATTTTGTTTTCCGCGATTACGAGGCACTTGTGAACGAATTCAAGGGTACCAGCATAGAACCTATCAACAAGGAGGCCTCGATCGTTGAGATCAAGATCAAGGGGGGCAATGTCAGTAAGCTGGTCGATTTCCTGAACAACCTGACCAAGGAATACCTTGCCAAGGGACTGGAACAGAAAAATCAGGTAGCAACACGAACTATTGCATTTATTGATAGTGAGTTACGGGGAATTGCCGATTCATTATTCCTTTCTGAAAAGGCATTGGAAGATTTCAGGGCGGATAAAAAAATTATGGATCTTGACGAAGCCGCCACCCAGGTGTTCGAATTGATGATGAAGCTTCAGGATGAAAAGGCTATTCTTCACGTCAGGTCGAGATACCTTCAAAATCTCAGAGATTATCTGGGTAAAAGCCAGAGCTTGGATCAGCTGATCGTCCCGGCTTCCATGGGGGTGGATAACCAGATGCTTAATGATCTGACCAAACAGCTCACTGAATTGTACACCAAGCGAACGGAGATGGCCCAGTTCTCCACCGAGAAGAATCCCGGGCTCAAGTCACTTGATCTGCAGATCTCGACTACAAAAAATGCCTTGTTTGAAAATATAAAAAGCTCTATCAACACCAATGAAATCGCCCTGCAGGAGATTAATGAAAGAATTAACCAGATCAATTCCAAAATTTCCGATCTGCCTGAAAGTCAGCGCATCCTGTTTGGTATTGAAAGACGATTCAAACTGACCGATGCCATATATACCTATCTGCTGCAGAAACGATCGGAAGCGCAAATCACTGAGGCTTCCAATCTTGCTGATAATGAAATCGTTGACCAGGCCCGCGGAGGTGGCTTATCTCCGGTATTCCCCAAGAAAAGCCTGAATTATATCATCGCCCTCATCCTGGGAATCCTCCTCCCGGTATTGTATATCCTGGCGAAAGATTATTTCAATGACAAGATCATGGAACGGGAGGATATCGAAAAGATCACAAATCTTCCCATTGTCGGTCATATCATTCACAACACCAAGGAGAGTAAGGTGGTAGTGATCGATCATCCAAAATCAACTATTGCCGAATCTTTCCGGTCGATCCGCACAAACCTTCAGTACCTGTTGCAGGGTAAAGAAAAACAGACCATTCTCGTTACATCCGACATGGTCAGCGCCGGGAAAACCTTCACCTCTATCAACCTCGCTTCCATTTTTGCACTTTATGGAAAGAAAACCCTGCTGATGGGTTTCGACCTGCGAAAGCCCAAAATCTATCAGGATTTTGGATTATCTAATGCCGAAGGGATCAGTTCGTACCTCATCAATAAGAGTAAACTGGAAGATATTCTTCAATACTCAGGGATCGAAAACCTGGATATTGTGATGGCTGGGCCAATACCACCCAATCCCGCCGAACTCATTGCTTCTGATAAATGCAAAGAGTTGTTCGACCGCCTTAAGGAGATCTATGATTTCATCATTATTGATACTCCTCCCGTTGGACTTGTCACCGATGCGTTTCTTCTGATGCGGCATGCCGATGCCAATCTTTTCCTTGTACGTCAAAATTATACACATAAGAAGATTTTTGCATCCATCATCAGGGACATGGAGATGCGGAATATCCCGAATCTTGCCATTCTGATCAACGATGTGAAACTGAACCGGAGTTCTTATGGCTACGGATACGGATATGGG
>CAYWHQ010000353.1:0-3731 GCA_964457665.1 uncultured Prolixibacteraceae bacterium
AGGTTAAGCCCGTCGAAGTTCCCGGAGCTCATCATCAGGAAGAGGCTGTTCTGACGGGGCTGGTCATCCAGCCAGCGGCGAAGCATACCCGAGTCGTCGAAGACCATCAGGTCGTTCCTTCCGAAACCGGCTATGATATGGTTGCGGGTCAGCATTGGAAGCCTTTTGAGGGAGAGTGCATGCGGATTGAAATATACGGCGGCTGCATCGGCGCAGTCCATGGTTTGGCTGTACAATGGTAAAAAGCTTTCGCTCAGGCTGCTGAAGGTATGTAACTCGAGACAGGCCACGAGCCGCCTTCCGGGATAATGTTCCCTGGCGGCTTCAATGGTTGCCCGTACTTTCGATGGAGCATGGGCAAAATCCCTGAACACCGCAAATGTATCATCTTCTTTCACTTTTTCGAGCCTTCTGGATGCCCCCCGGAATTTCGTCATGGCTTGCAGAAAAAACCCTTCGGTGATTCCCATCCGCCTGCAAAGCTGCATCGCACCGGTCAGGTTGATCATGTTATGCCGGCCGAATATCTGCATGGGATAAAGGTCATTTCCGTTTCTTACCACCGTGATGCCATTCTCCATGTAATAACCGGGCGCATTGTAAGGTACGATTTCGATATCCTCCCTTGTTTCCGTCGCAAGTTCTTTCAATACCGGATCCCCTTCATAAAAGACCAGTGTGCCGCCCGGCATTATTTTCCTGATGAATATCCTGAATTGTTCAACATAGTTGGCGAAGGTGGGGAAAACATTGATGTGATCCCAGGCAATGCCGCTGATCAGGGCAATGTGTGGACTATAGAGATGAAATTTAGGCCGCCGGTCGTCAGCCGAGGTGAGGTATTCGTCGCCTTCAAAAACCATAAAAGGATTCTTTTCGGTGAGGTTCACCATCACGTCGAATCCTTCGAGCTGGGCTCCTACAAGGAAGTCGCACTCTTTCCCGGCCTCCCGCATCACATGCAGTATCATGGCGGTGATGGTTGTTTTTCCGTGGCTTCCGCCAATCACGATCCTTTTCTTGTCGCGGGCGTGTTCGTAAAGATATTCGGGATAGGAGAATATTTTTATTCCCATCTCCTTTGCCCGGAGCAGTTCCGGATTGTCGGCCCTGGCATGCATTCCAAGGATCACGGCATCCAGATCGGCGGTGATCCGCCCGGGGTCCCATCCCTCCGACGGGGGTAACAGACCCAGTTGTTCAAGTCTTGAGCGGGAGGGCTCGAATATCTCGTCGTCGGAACCGGTTACGCGGGATCCTTTTTGGTGAAGCGCTATGGCAAGGTTATGCATGGCGCTTCCCCCGATGGCGATGAAGTGTATATTCATTTTAAATTAATTGCTGCCCAAAATTAATTGAATTGTTTTTGTAATTTCACCCATCTTTTAATCAGCCGAAATCCGATGATGATACCTGATCTTAACGATATAAACCTCAGGCTGGCAGCGACCGATGCACCGGGTGTTCTTGAATGGGGTTTCGCCAATTTTCCGGGCAGGGTGGTATTCTCAAGCAGTCTTGGACTGGAGGATCAGGTAATCACCGACATGATTTACAAGCTGGGGAACAAAGCCGGGGTCTTTACCCTGGATACGGGCCGGCTCTTTCCTGAAACCTACGATCTTATAGACATTACCTGCCGGCGGTATGATCTGAAAATGACGGTTTGGTTTCCCGACGGCGATCAGGTGCGGGAGATGGTGATGGAGCATGGCATCAATCTTTTCTACGATCACCCCGACAAGCGGAAGTTATGCTGCCGCATCCGGAAAACCGAACCCCTTAAAAAGGCGCTTGCCGGATATGATATCTGGATCACCGGCCTGAGGAGGGAACAGTCTGACAGCCGTTCGGAACTGACTGTAGCAGAATTCGATGATTCTCTTGGCATGATCAAGCTCAATCCGCTCATCAGCTGGAGCAGCGAAGATGTGTGGAACTATATTCGTACCCACAAGGTCCCTTACAATACGTTGCACGACAAGGGTTATCCCAGCATCGGATGCCAGCCCTGCACCCGTGCTGTCGGGTCCGGCGAGGATATCCGGGCAGGCCGCTGGTGGTGGGAGAGCAGCAGCAGGGAGTGTGGTATTCATGTGAAAAACAAATGAAAATCAGGGAAAATGATCCGACTCGATGAAATCAACGACAGGCTGGATCACACCTTCAGCCAGCCTACCACTCTGTTCCGGGAAAACGAACACGCCGTTTACTGGCTCGGCACCCCGGAAGACTCGGCCTTCCGGTGCAACGCCTACCTGGTGGCCGACGGAGCGGAGATGATACTTATTGACCCCGGAGGTGTCAACCATTTTGGTTTCGTTCATAAAAGGGTGAGCCAGATTACCGATCCGGGAAGCATCACAGCCATCGTTCTGTGCCACCAGGATCCCGACATTGCCGGTTCGGTGGTTTCCTGGCTTGGGGTATCTCCCCGTGCAACGATCGTTACCTCCCTCTACACCAACACGCTCCTGCCTTACTATGGCAATGATACTTACAATTACAGGAATATAGATGAGGAGCCGGAGTATGCTCTTCCATCCGGTGGGAAGCTTCGGTTTATTCCCAGTCCGTTTCTGCATTCACCGGGGGCCTTTGCAACCTGGGACGAAACCAGCCGTTTTTTATTTTCAGGCGATATCTGGGCGGCAATTGATATGGAATGGGAACTGGTGGTCAGGGATTTTACCGCACACAGGTTGAAGATGGATCTTTTCAATATTCACTATATGTCGGGATCGGTCGCCTGCCGTGGCTTCCTGGAAAGGCTGAAAGGAATCCCCGTGGAAGCGATCCTGCCGCAGCATGGTTCCATCCTGCCCGGAAGTATGGTGGCCGATGCGCTTAAGTACCTTGCACGGCTCCGGTGCGGCATCGATCTTATCTATCCTGAATATCACAGCAGAATGTAATTATAATGGAAATGGATGATAATGTATTACAACGTATAAAGGTTCTGGAGCAGGAGAATCGAAACCTGAAGAGTGCTACGGCCCATTGGGAGCAATTGCGCAAATCGTTTGAGAAAGCGATCACCAGGCTGGAGTCCCTTCAGACGGAACTCTCCGAAAAGTTCCGGCGCCTGGAACTTGTCATGGATGCCGCGGACCTGGGTTGGTGGGACTGGGATATCAAGAGCGGAAGCGTCAATGCGAGCAGCACCCGGACACTCATCACGGGCCATAAGAAAGAGACGTTCCCCGGAAATTATGGCGAACTGATAAGCCTGATTCATAAGGACGACCGGGATATGGTAATGCATGCCCTTCAGCAGCACCTCAATGGCGAGGTGCCTGATTTCATCGTCGAATACCGGATTGCATCTTCCGACGGGAACTGGAAGTGGGTATACGACAGGGGCAGGGTAGTGGAACGGGATATACTGGGAAAGCCCCTCCGGATGACAGGCATCATGATCGACGTGAACAATGCAAGGATCAGGGAGATCGAGATGAAGGAGGCTCTTGATAAGGCGGAGGCCTCGAGCCGTGATAAGAGTCTGTTCCTTTCGGGGATGTCGCACGAAATATACACACCCCTTGCAGGCGTGATCGGCATGGCAGATATTCTCAAACAGTCGTCGCTTACGGCTGAGCAGGAGGAATACCTGGATGTCATTGTGAACTCGGCTGCCAATCTGATGTCGGTATTCAATGAGATCATCGATTTCCTGAAGATCGAGGCAGGCAGGATCGAACTTGTTTCCAATCCGTTCTCCCTTCGCCAGA
>CAYWHQ010000354.1:0-3724 GCA_964457665.1 uncultured Prolixibacteraceae bacterium
TTACCTCGTAATAGTCAAGAAAATCGTCATACAGGCGTAAAAATTCCTCCTGTGACCGCCGGCCCACACTGAATTGCAGAAAGGAGGCAACTTTCTTTCTTGATGACGCCAGATCTTCCCGGTATAGCGAAATCAACGCAAACAGATGAATCAGTCCGGTGGTCGTGTATTCATTCATTCCTTTTCCCAAGACATCAGGTTGATGGTCTTCACGTGTCTTGTCAGATGATTTCGTTTCTCACCTTCTCCACCAGATCGCTTAGCGCAATGGCCCTATCCTTGTCCAGAGCCTTACCGGGTTCCAGTCCTGAGTCGGTAAAAATCGATTGCAGTGATGCAACTTTCAAATACAACGCATCCATTTCCTTGCATTCGCGAAATGCTTCAAGCACAGTGAGTAGCTGGCCGAGATGTTGTTGCTGCTTTAAAATTGCAGATGAAATCAAGGTGTTGTTCCCGGCCACTACATTCAGTTCCGATGTCAGGTACAGCCCTTCCACAAACGCTCCCGTGGCAATAAGAATGGCCAGGTAGTGGCGGTTTTGCCTGGACAGCAATGAGCTGGTACGTATCATTACGCTGTCGACCAGAGAAATCAAACTATCCCTGTTATTGCCAAACCGTCTGACCTTCTCTACCAAACCTGCCTCATACACGCCTGCAATGCCCAACTCCTCCGATAGTTTTGCTGTAATTGCAAGGAACTTGTCAGTGCCTTCCTGCTGGGAAAAAGTGGCTGAATAAGCCAGGTCGGCGGTATAGATGCCAAGATTCAGCGCTTTTTCTCTTTCAGAAATGTATTTTCCGGCATTTTCTGGTGGGTTGGTGATGTCGAATATAAATCCCGCCTTGCTTGTTTCAAGTATTCTGGCAATCTCCAGCGGGGTCGGAAGGGCATACAGTTCCTGTTTGATCTCTGCGGATAATTTTGCTTCGGGATAGATGGTGTCTGCAGCACTAGTTTGTGTTGATTGTTCGTGCGTTCCACCACCGCAGCTCCAAACTATTAGCCCTACTGTTACAGCCTTAATAATGGACATCGGATAAAATCTGTTTATTGTTTTCATAGATGCAGGATTTTGATAATACAGAAGTATTTTGGGTAAATGTACTAAGGATTTTCGGAATTCTTAATTTGTCGGTTTTCGCTCGTTTCAGCAGCTCCGGCAGCGCTCCTTATCCTGACTGAATACTTTCCCATTTCGGACACTGGTAATAATCGATCTGTTCCTGGTTCTCCGGATATCTTCCGCAATGGAAGTATCTCCAGAAGAAGCTACCATAGCTCAGGCAGGTTTTCCGTTGCAGATCAATGAGTGGGCATTCGGCCAGTTCACAGCAACGGATACACCCGTTGCAATGATCTTCCGGGCCCATCCAGGTATTACTGATTCTCAGATTGGTATTCAAGGGAGACTCCATGGGAGGTGCTGTCAGCGATACGGGAAAATGATTCCGGTATCGCTTATGCCGGATATGCCGGATTTCAACTTTGATCCACTCCAGCATAATAGGATAAATAAACCTAATGTATTTCGGGAATCTGACATCACCGAAGAAATACCAGGAATATACAGGGGCAAATAACCAGCAGATGATTCCACCGGTAAGCAAGCCTATCGCCATAAAGAAAAAGAAGATCAGCCGGGAAGCAGTGCATTTTGCCTTTAAAAGGAATCCGGACGGAAGTGGTTTTACCTTTTGTTGAACCTGGTTTTCGTTCATCTTTTTCGTTGGTTTCTCAATTTTGACAGCCTGACGCTGAGCGCATACTCTTTTGCGCAATTCCGGTTGATCTTTCCCCATAAGCGGGTCAACTGTTCGTCATTCCAGCGCATCCGGATCAGTCGTCTTCGCTCCGGATCCGCTGTATCAAAAGCAAAATAGCTCATATACAGAAAAAGAGCGATCACGCGATTATACATGAAGGTCTCCGGATGACCGGTGTAATCAGCCACCTGAGGAATCAGCAACTTGGTTACGATATAGGGGAAGTCGTACATTTTGGACACAAAGGCCATATTCCAGGACTGGTAGAGGTCGGCCCATTTGCGTGGCAAAGGCGGCCGGATTCCGATGGCTTTCCGGTTCTCCCCCCAGAAGTTGGGGCCGGCGCCGGTGGCAGGATCCATCCGGTGTTTCCCTGCTTTGTGGACAGCCAGTACCCACCCTGTCATGGCGTTGTCGTGCAATGCCATCAGCCAATCCGAAAAAACGGCTTCCAGGATATTGATCTGCAATAACCGGGAGCCGGAATCTTTTTCAAGTTTTTCGGGCGGCCGCCTGTGGGCGCCGATTAACGACCATACTACCGGTTCAATAGATCGGGCTTTGATACGGTAAAAGAAAGGCATGGAACGCCAGGATTTTTGTCTTTTTCTGGCCTGCCGGATCGTCAGGAAACATTCTTTAAAAAACCGGGCATCCTGGTAACAGGCGCTGGTGAGCCTCTCCAGAGCCATTGCGAATGCCAGGGCATCTGTTATGATCTCCTGACCTTCGGTTTTCATCCGCTCGTTCAGGACGGGAAATGTTTTTTCTGATGCTTTTTCCAGAAACCGCGCCAGAAAAGGATTGCAGAGGAAAAGATCCATCATCCTGTCGATAAAGGAATGGCAGTCGGAGAGGCTGACCGACCGGGGCAGCAACACGGATCCATAAGATTCCAGGATAGGGGAAACCCAGGTCAGGTCGTCTTGCATCAGTTGCCAGACCTGATAATGACCGGCCATTCGCTCAACCATCTCCTGTTCGCCGGAGAACATCAGGTTGGCTTTAACGATACCGGTCAGGTTTGTGTTGTTCATATTCCGAAATCCGAAATAAAATTACTTACTTTTGTCTTGATCGAAAAAACATGACGAAGGCGACCAGGCAAACCATCACCAACACCGGGCCGGGAGTGTGTATAAGCGTGATGCTGAAGTAGCGTTTAATCCGTGTTATCCGTGTGCAATTGAATAGAGACAGTTTATATTTTTGAGATTTCAATGACCCCAATGCACAATGGCTGAAAAAACAAAAGAAGCAATCAATACAATCATTGATCATGCCCGGGAGATCACTCGTGGTTCTTACAAAGATACAGACGAGTTGCTCAAACTTACTGATGAATCAACAAATCCTCCTGAAATAGTACAGCTGGCGGAGGCCTTCGGACTGATGGCGGTTAAGGTGGAGGCCCGGGAGTTTGCCTGGAGGCAAACCGTCGATGCGCTGGAGAAAAAGAAGGATGAGCTTCAGGAGTCCCTGAAAATCCGTGGATTGTCGTCCAGGATGATCCTCTGGTTTGTTTTCGGTATGAGCCTTTATGTGTTTCTGACGATTTTTGCTTTGCAAACCGAACAGTCGGATCCGGTCAGGACCGTTCTGCTTAGATGGTTCAGTTCGTTGTTTGTGATTAGTCAGATTGTGATGATGGTGATGCTGATCCTCAGGAGTGGTTACTCTTTGTCGGATTACGGACTGACCCTGAAAAACGCCCGACGATCTCTTGTCGAAAGTCTGCTGACTGTATCGGCCGTGATCCTGCTTTTAGCCGGGCTCAAAGTATGGCTTCAGGAATCTGGATGGGCATTTCAAAGTCGGCCATTCGTTGAATCAAAGGAATTCGACACCCTGTTTCTCTACTTTTACCTGTTGAATGCCCCTGTACAGGAGTTTCTGGCCCGGGGGGTGCTACAGAGTTCCATCGGAAGGATACTGATTGGGAAACAGCGGTTAT
>CAYWHQ010000355.1:0-3720 GCA_964457665.1 uncultured Prolixibacteraceae bacterium
TTCCGTGCCCATTCCATGGCTTCACGGAACCTCCCTTTTGAAGCGTAACACTTTGCAAGGTTCGCGTAAGGTGAAACAAGATAATGCATTGCATCCATCTCCTCAAAGATCCGAACTGCTTCCCTGAAATAGGGAATGGCCTCATCAGTTTTTCCCTGCAGAAAAAGGGTCAGTCCAAGGTTCCCGCAGGTAAGGGCAATATTATAGCTGCTATTCAAATCACGCGCCAGCCGTATTACCTCAAGATAATACCTCTCCGCCGCCTGATACTCTTTAAGGCTTGACCAGGTGTTTGCCAGAACCCCCAATACCTGCAACTGCTGGTTAGCATTGCCACTTTTTTCAGCTGATTCTATCCCAAACATTTCAGCCTCTTCCATGGCCAGATTAAGGTACCGGAGCGCCATAGATGCGTTTCCGGTAACGATTCCATAGTAACCAAGTCCCGATAAGATATTCACTCTTCCTTTAACATATCCGATACTGTCGGCCAGTCTTAAACCCTTTTCCAGCAGGGTTCTGGATGAATCAGGAGCGCGTTGCAACAAAGCCGAGGCCTGTTGATAAAAATGGTCAACCTTGACAGAGTCATCACTCGGCAGGGGCTGTGTCGCGCCCGGAGGTATCCCTCCATAACATGGTACGACCGGACATGGCTGAACTATGGTCCAAAGGATGAAACTGAAACATAAACACGTTTCCCGTAGCAGGGAAAAAAGATCCATGCAGGAAAGATTTTTCTCAGACTGAACCGACAGGTAAAAATAGGAAACTTTCCGATTATTCCGGAAGATTAGCCGAAAGCTCTCTTAATTTCTCTTCCAGTACGCGGATCCTGGCTTCTGCATCCGATTTCTTTTTTCTCTCCATCTCCACCACCTGCGCAGGAGCGCCCGAAACAAACCTTTCATTCGAAAGTTTTTTATCCACCGACTCAAGAAATCCCCGTGTATAGGAGAGTTCCTCGTTCAGTTTCGCTTTCTCGGCCGAAATATCAACCTGAGTCTGGAAGGGAATAAAACATTCAGCACTTCTGACAACAAATGAAACCGCTCCGGCGATCTTCTCACGGGTTGGTGAAATGCTGCAGATTCCGCATAATTTCATGATCACCGGGTAAAAAATCACCAGACTGCCGGCAGTATCCTGCTCATCGCGGATCAGAAGGCCAATCTCATCCCTGGGTGGTATTCCCTTTTCTTTTCTGACAGACCGAACTGCGGTGATCAGATCGGCGGCATAACCAAATGATTCCAGTAATCCGGCGTCAGCAGGTTCATCTTTGGGAACCGGGTATGGCTGCAGGTTGATGGACGCATTTTCAGGCCGCTCCTGCAGCAGATGCCAAACCTCTTCGGTTAAGAACGGAATGAAAGGATGAAGTATTTTCAGCAGTTCTTCAAAGAAATAAATGGTTTCCCGGTAAGTAATAAGCTCTGCCGGCTGCTGGTAGGCTGGTTTAACCATTTCCAGATAACAGGAGCAAAAGTCATCCCAGAAAAGTTTGTATGTCTGCATCAGCGCTTCCGACAAACGGTAGGATGTAAAAAGCCTTTCTATCTCCGCAAGCGAAAGGCTGAACTGACTGCTGAACCATTTGACAGCCACACCTGCTGATTCCGGCTGAGGCAGCTTTTCATCCACCGGCCAGCCTTTGACCAGACGCATGGCATTCCAGACTTTGTTGCAAAAGTTCCTCCCCTGCTCGATCAGCGATTCGTCATAAAGCAGGTCATTACCCGCCGGAGAACACAACAGCATTCCCATCCTGACGGCATCAGCGCCATATTTGCCGATCAGTTCCAGCGGTTCAGGAGAGTTGCCCAGTGATTTCGACATCTTCCGGCCCTGCTTATCCCGCACAATCCCCGTAAAATAAACATTACGGAATGGTATCTCATTCCGGTACTCCATACCCGCCATGATCATCCTGGCAACCCAGAAAAAGATGATTTCAGGCGCAGTAACCAGGTCGTCGGTCGGATAATAATATCTGATATCGGCGTTATCCGGTTCCCTGATGCCATCGAAAACCGACACAGGCCAAAGCCATGATGAAAACCATGTATCAAGCACATCCTCATCCTGACGGAGATCGGCGGCGACAAAAGGTATTTTTCCGGAAGGATCCGACTTTGATTTTTCCAGATATTTATCCCAGGCTTCCTCGGCCGTTGCCGCCACCAGACAAGTTCCGTCGGGAAGATACCAGGCCGGAATCCTGTGCCCCCACCACAGCTGACGCGAGATACACCAGTCCTGGACATTCTCCATCCAATGGCGGTACATGTTCTTATACTTGGCAGGATGATATCTGACCACATCATTTTCAACCACCTCAAGCGCGGTTTTTGCAATCTCCGCCATTTTCATGAACCACTGCACGGATATCCTTGGTTCGATGGCCGCATCGGTACGCTCGGAATATCCCACCTTGTTGGTATAATCCTCAACCTTAACCATATGACCAGCCACCGTAAGATCGTCGACGATCTTTTTCCGGACCGTAAAACGGTCTTCGCCGATATAGAGTTGTGCCGCAACACTCATGCTTCCGTCGGGATTGAACGTATCTACAACTTCCAGGTTATACTTCAGCCCCAGCCTGTAATCATTTATGTCGTGCGCGGGAGTTACCTTCAGGGCTCCTGTACCAAAAGCTCTGTCGACATAATCGTCGAAAATCACAGGGATTGACCTGTTGATAAGGGGAACCAGTATCCTGCATTCCCTCAGATGGGCGTAGCGTTCATCCTCGGGGTGAACGCAAATGGCTGTATCTCCCAGAATGGTTTCAGGTCGGGTAGTTGCAACGGTTACCCACGAGTCGGCCGACCCTTCGATTTTATACCGGACATAATAGAGTTTCGATCTGACCTCCTTGTAATTGACCTCCTCATCCGACACAGCCGTAAGGGCCTTTGGATCCCAGTTCACCATGCGAACACCCCGGTAAATAAGGCCCTTGTTATAAAGATCAATGAAAACCCTGATCACCGATTCATATCTCGCCTCATCCATCGTGAAACAGGTTCTGTCCCAGTCGCAGGAGGCGCCCAGCTTTTTTAATTGCTCAAGGATGATCCCACCGTGTTTCCTGGTCCATTCCCAGGCATGCTCCAGGAATTCTTCGCGAGACAACTGTGATTTGTCGATCCCCTGTTCCCGGAGCTTTCCAACTACCTTTGCCTCCGTGGCAATGGATGCATGATCGGTGCCCGGCACCCAGCAGGCATTCTTCCCCTGCATCCTGGCCCGGCGCACAAGGATATCCTGGATCGTATTATTCAGCATGTGCCCCATATGGAGCACCCCTGTTACATTAGGCGGGGGAATGACAATGCAATAAGGCGGACGTTCATCAGGAACCGACCTGAACATCCGGGTGGTCATCCAGAAATCGTACCATTTCTGCTCAACAACCGAAGGATCGTACTTGGTAGCTATCTCCATCTGTTTTCGGGGGATATATCGAAAGATTAAGGGCGCAAAAATACAAAAAAGAGAGAACAGGTACCTGAAAGAGGGTTGCAATGGCCAACCAGACAGGAACACATACAAAATCTTTTGATTAAAATTTGTCTCCTATACAAAACCGTATTATCTTTACGAAAAAGAATCCTATGAAAGTTTTATCTTACAACATGCTGATGCTCCTTATAGCGGCAAGTCTTTCTCTTTTCTGCTCCTGCCGTAAAAATACCGGAGGTCTTCCCAACC
>CAYWHQ010000356.1:0-3705 GCA_964457665.1 uncultured Prolixibacteraceae bacterium
AAATCCTCCAGGGAAACCGACTCCCTGACTTTTCTCAGGGCATCCAGGGCATTGTTCACCACGATCCTCTTCAGCCATGATCCGAAACTTCCTTCTCCGGAGTAGGATGGCAAACGCTGAAATGCAGTCAGAAACGACTCCTGCATTACATCTTCCGCCCCGGCAGTGTCGTTCAGTATCCTCAGTGCAGTGTTAAACATGGCCTTATAGTAGAGTTTATATATCCGGAACTGGGCCTGTCTTTCACCTTTACGACATTTGTCAATCAGATCCTGATGCACGTTGATGTAACGTTGTTCCAATTCCGCTTTTTTTGTCTACAGACCGGGGAGCGTTTTAAATGTTACACTGCCCGAAAAAAAAATTAAAGTTATACATTTGCAGCCCTTGAAACACCCCCGCATACCGGTACACATCCTCGCTCTGGCAGCAATGCTTTTCTGGGGGGGATCCTTTGTCGGGACGACCATCCTGCTCAGGTATTATCAGCCAATAACCATAATCTTCATCCGGCTTGTCATTTCCGCCGGATTCCTCTTCTCTTATCTCGCTGTGACCGGTGGAATCAGGAGCATCAGAAAACAGGATATCAAATGGATCGTTTTATCAGGATTTTTCAATCCCTTCCTCTATTTTCTGGGCGAAAACTACGGGGTCATGTATACCTCCTCTACCGTTTCAGCCATCATCATTGCCACCATTCCTGTTTTCTCACCGGTTGTAGCATGGATCTCTTTCAGGGAGCGGATGACCCTGCTCAATCTTTTCGGGATCATGATCTCCTTTGCAGGCATCCTTGTGATGATCCTGAATAAGGATCTCTCACTGAATGCCGACATCAGGGGCATACTCGCCCTGTTCGGGGCCGTGGTGGCAGCACTCTTTTATTCGGTCCTGCTGAAAAAACTCTCCTCCGGCTACAGTCCGGTTTTTCTTGTGGCATCGCAAAACCTCATCGGTATCTTTCTGTTCCTTCCTCTTTTTCTGTTATGGGAGTTCCGGTCGGCCACGATGGTTCCGGTAAACGGTGAAATCATCCTGGCTTTTCTTGCACTTTCCCTGCTCGCCTCATCCCTCGCTTTTGTTTTTTACGCCGCAGCTGTCAAAGAACTCGGCATCAGCAAAACCAACATCTTCTCGAACCTTATACCGGTATTCACCGCCTTCTTTTCATTATTCATTCTTTCCGAAGAGTTTACTTTCCAAAAGATCGCCGGCATATTGATCGTCATCACCGGGGTTTATCTCTCCGAAAGAAATAAGAAGCGGTAATTAGTGGTATCTTTGCAGGCACCAAACATAAACTGACATGATATTCAGGCCAGAAGTGCTGAAAATCAGGGACAGCAGGATGAAATCCTTCATCGATGCCGGAGAGATAGAGGAACTGATACGAAATACCCGGTCCTCACCGGAAAGGGTGCGTGAGGTTATCGCCAAATCGCTCGATAAGAACAGACTCACCCTCGAGGAAACAGCCGTGCTTATCAACACCGTGGATCCCGGACTCATCGAGGAGATCAAGCAAGGCGCCAGGACACTGAAGGAAAAGGTATACGGACAGCGGATCGTGCTTTTCGCACCGCTTTACATAGGCAACCTTTGCATCAACAACTGCGCCTATTGCGGATACAAAGCCTCCAATGAAAAGGTAAAACGTGTCACGCTTTCCAGCGAGGAACTGGTTGCGCAGGTAAAGGCGCTGGAAGATTCCGGCCAGAAAAGGCTGATCCTTGTGTACGGAGAGCATCCGCGGTATGATGCCCGGTTTATTGCCGAAACAGTCGGGATCGTGTACAGTGTTCGCAGCGGACCCGGGGAGATCCGGAGGGTAAACATCAATGCAGCGCCACTCGATATCGACGGGTTCAGAATCGTTAAGGATGCCGGGATAGGCACCTACCAGATATTTCAGGAAACCTACCACGAGGAAACTTACCTGAAAGTACATCTCAGCGGAGTCAAACGCAACTATGAGTGGAGAATAACCGCACTCGACAGGGCGCAGGAGGCAGGCATCGACGACGTGGGGATCGGAGCGCTTTTCGGACTTTACGACTGGCGCTTTGAAGTGCTTGGACTGGTAAGACATACGAATCACTTCGAAGCGGTTTACAATGTCGGTCCCCATACGATCTCGTTCCCGAGAATACAGTACGCATCACAGCTGAATATCGACAAATCACACCTGGTAAGCGACAGCGACTTCACCAAACTTGTTGCAATACTGAGGCTTGCCGTTCCTTATACCGGTCTCATCCTGACAGCCCGTGAGCCGGCCGCCATCAGGGATGAGATTCTTCAGTTCGGGGTATCACAGATCGATGGAGGGACCAATATAGAAATGGGAGGATATACCCGCGACAGGGATGTAAGTGGACAGGATATTGATCTGGAACAGTTCCAGATCAATGATAACAGGAGTTTGAATGAGATCATGGAAGAGCTGATAAGGCATGGATATATACCCAGTTTCTGTACCTCCTGCTACAGGGCAGGAAGAACCGGAGAACATTTCATGGAATTCTCGGTCCCCGGTTTCATCAAAAGGTTCTGTCAGCCCAACGCTATTCTTACTCTTGCCGAGTATCTGGAAGATTATGCGCCGGATAATACCAAAAAAATAGGTTACGATCTGATAAGAAAGAAGATAGAGGAGATGGACGACGATGGTTTCAGGGCCAGGGTAGGAGAAAGACTGGATGCGATCAAAGCTGGAAAACGTGATTTATACTTCTGACTATGAAGGAGATTAGAATTATCGGTTTGCTGATTACCGACCGGATCAAGGAGGCCGGCCGTACACAGGAGGTATTGACCAGGTTTGCGCCCCTGATCAGATCGCGTCTCGGATTTCATGAGGTGACGGAGAATGTATGCAGCCGGGTAGGAGTTATCCTGATACAGGTAAGCGGGACTCCCGGTGATTGTAAGGAATTGGAAGAAGCCTTGCAGAATATCGGCGGAATTGAGGTCCAGCAGATGCTTTTTACATTATAATTTAATGCACGAATTCTGATGTCGGAGGATCCCGGAAAAAAACTCGGCCGCGAATTTCTGGATTACTACCTCTCCTCATCCCTGCCCAACATGCGGGCAGGTTTACTGATTACGATCCTGCTCTTCGTTATCTTTGCCGTTTCCAACCGGATTATCTTCGGTGATGCTCCCGAGCAATACTATTTCCTTCGTTTCGGAATTATCCTCCCCTACCTCCTCTTCTCATTGCTGGCCACCTTTGTTGGAAAATGGAGACCGCATCTTCACGACATCCTTTTCTGGACCAATATCGTACTGGTAATTTGCGTGTTCCTTGTAGGAGCTACCTCCGATATCAGCGACCCCGGATACGAATACTATTTTTCATGGGTCATGCTGGTGATTGTCGGCACCTATACCTTCTACCGGATACGGTTCTGGAACCTTGTACTGATCGGTGGGCTTATGCTGACCGCCTATATCCTTGCCACCGTCGTCAACCAGTCATACAAGGATAATCTCTACCTGTTCATTAATAATCTGTTTTTTATCATATCCATCTCCTCCCTTGGTTTTTTCATCGCCTTCATCCTGAAAAAGATCAACCAGAAGGATTATTTACACCAGAAAGCCCTCTCGGAACAATATCAGAAACTGATCGATGAAAACAAGGAACGGCGCAAGGCCGAAGCTGCAATGGTCAGGTCGGAACACATGTACCACACG
>CAYWHQ010000357.1:0-3681 GCA_964457665.1 uncultured Prolixibacteraceae bacterium
GATTCCGGCAGAAGGGCGAAAGAGATGTTCGACCGGTACGGCGTCGACGGCATCCTGATCGGCAGGGCGGCCACCGGTTATCCATGGATCTTTAACGAGGTACGCCATTACCTCAATACCGGCGAAACTTTACCACCTCCGCTGTTCCATGAGCGCATCCGCATTCTGCAAAAACACCTTGAATCATCGGTCCAGCTAAAGGGTGAGCGGGCAACGCTACTGGAGATCCGGAAGATGTACAGCGGATATTTCCGGGGAATCTCCGGCGGGAAAACCCTGAGAATGAACCTGATGAAAGCCGGTTCGATCGACGAAACCTTATTGATTATGCAACGTGCAGAATCCTGAGTGGATTATCAGTATTTTTTTAATTTTACCTGGATAATAATTCTTAAACAACCTTAATGAAAGAATTCAAACGGACTTTTAAAGTACCGGCCTTACCGGAGGAGGTATACACGGCGCTTACCAACCCCCTGACACTTGAGCTGTGGACCGGTGAACCTGCCATCATGGAAACGACCCCGGGAACAGAATTCTCCCTCTGGAGCGGCAGTATCACCGGACTCAATCTCTCCTTCGAGCCGGGAAAAAAGATCGTACAGGAGTGGTACTTCGGGGAACAGCCGGCACCGTCGGTGGTTACCCTCCTGCTGGAAGCTTCGGGAAAAGAAACCGCCGTGGAGGTTCATCACATCAATATTCCGGACGAAGCCTATGAAGAGATTGCCGACGGATGGTCGCGCTACTATTTCAAACCGCTGATCAGCTATTACCGGGAGTGAATCAGCGGAGCAGGTTGTTATTGCAATTACCTGTTTTTCATAAAGAGCTCGATCGTATTTCCAAGTTTCTTGAATACATTGGAGGAGGGATCCCATAGGTTTTTCTTACGGGCCGATTCTACCAGGTCGTAAGCTTCAGTCAGATCAGTTGCATTGTTGAGGGATTCGATGAACTTGTTGTAATCGCCAAGGTTACCGCCAAAAAGTTCATTGATGAAAGCAAACTTGTCGTGGATCCCGATGATTGATTTCAGAGCAAGGGGCTCCTTTTCTTTGGCTTTGGGGCCCAAACTTTTTTCCCGTGCCTCTTTAAGCTTCATGGTAAAAATGTTTTCCGTTTCCGGGAAAAGTTCAGGACCCGGATCTGCCGGTTTTTTCCGGGGTGGCTGTTTACGCGGCTCTATTCTGAATGTAACGGGTGATGGGGCCGGCGGGAAGTCTGCCCGTGACAGGGGTGGCGGCACCGATTGTGGATACTGCATCCTGTTCAGATGCTCCAGCTGTGCGGCAAGTTTTCTGGCATTGCCGATCAGCAGGTCAAACTCGAACTGTGTCGGGTCCTGCTGGTTTTCGAATACAGAAAACTGGTCATTCAGGGTTTCCAGAAGCGTTTTCAGTTCTGTAAGAACGATCTCCTTGTGCATAGTTCCTCCTGTTTTGACAGCGTTTTTGTACCTTTGTATTCCGATGGTCTAAAGGTACAAAAGAGCCGGATGCCCAATGCAGATTGAGAAAAATATTGCGCTCGACCGCCTTGGATGGATTGAGGTGATCTGTGGATCGATGTTTTCCGGAAAAACGGAGGAGTTGATACGACGGTTAAAGCGGGCGCGAATTGCAAAACAGAAGGTTGAGATTTTCAAGCCGGAAGCGGATACCCGCTACGTTGCTGGAATGGTAATGTCGCATGATGAAAATGCAATACCCAGCACGACAATCGCTAATGCGTCGAGCATCCTGCTGCTGACGCATGATGCCCATGTGGTGGGGATCGACGAGGCGCAGTTTTTCGACGACGCTCTTCCGCAGGTTTGTCAGACTTTAGCAAACAATGGCGTGCGGGTGATCGTGGCAGGACTTGACATGGATTACCTGGGGAATCCCTTTGGACCTGTGCCGGCGCTTATGGCAACCGCCGAATATGTGACCAAGGTCCATGCCATATGTGTCGGATGTGGCGATCTGGCCCACTATTCACATCGTATTGCAGATAGTACTACGATCATTCTGCCGGGAGAGAAGGAGTCGTACGAACCGCTCTGCCGGAGGTGCTACCTTGAGAAAACCAAAAAAAAATTGTAGCTTTGCATTGTCAATTCTAACTTAACTGAATATGAGAAGCATATTTCTGATGGCCATAACGGCATTATTTTTCAATTTAACAAGTATGTCACAGGAAAAAGTTACCAGGTTTGTCATTCATACCGATTTCGGTGATATGAAAGGCTATCTTTACAATGAAACACCGAAGCACCGCGATAATTTTGCAAAACTTGCAAAGGAAAAATATTACGACGGTCTTCTTTTTCACAGGGTGATCCCGCAGTTCATGATCCAGGGTGGCGATCCCAACAGCAAAACCGCAAAGCCGGGGCAGCAGCTTGGCGGAGGCGGCCCGGGATATACAGTGCCGGCGGAATTCAATAATGCCCTGATCCATAAAAAGGGTGCACTGGCGGCAGCCCGTACGGGCGACCAGGTCAACCCGACCAAAGCTTCATCGGGATCGCAGTTTTATATCTGTCAGGGTAAAAAGTATCAGGCAGCCCAGCTTGACGCCATGGGTCAACGTAGCGGGCTTACATACACCGATGCCCAGAAAAAAGCATACGAAACTTTAGGCGGCGTTCCATTTCTCGACGGGCAGTATACCGTATTCGGGGAGATCACCGAAGGCCTGGAGGTGATCGACAAGATTGCCGCCGTGGAACGTGATCAGAGTGACCGTCCAAAGACGGATGTGAAGATGACGATCAGATTGGTGGAATAGAACAGCAGATTGAGGTTCATGGCAGATAAGGATGGAACAGCGCATTAATTCGCTGCTTGCAGAGGTTGAAGAACTGAAATGCAGCTCGCTGGAGGAACTGGAACAGCTGCGGCTGAAATATATCAGCCGTAAAGGCTTAATTTCAGTACTTTTCGAGGAGTTCAGAACCATTCCGCCGGAACAGAAAAAATTGGTCGGGCAACAACTCAATATCCTGAAAGGCAAGTTTCAGGATAAATTTGAATCATTCCGGGCCTCCCTCGAGAAAGTACCTGATCAGTCTGACCGGTCCTTTGACTACACAAGGCCTGTCAGTCAGAAAAATCCCGGAGCAAGGCACCCGCTGTCGATAGTCCGGAACCAGATCACGGAAATCTTTTCGCGGATCGGTTTTAGCGTGGCCGAGGGGCCGGAGATCGAGTATGACTGGTATAACTTCTCTGCACTGAATTTTCCTCCGGAGCATCCTGCCCGCGACATGCAGGATACTTTTTTCGTTCGCAGGGATCCAGACGTGATGCTCCGAACGCATACCTCCTCAGTGCAGATCAGGACCATGGAAACCACTTCCCCCCCGATCCGGATGATATTCCCCGGAAGGGTTTTCAGGAACGAAGCCATTTCTGCACGCGCCCACTGCATTTTCCACCAGGTGGAGGGGCTCTATGTGAACCGTAATGTATCTTTCGGCGATATGAAGCAAACCTTGCTGTATTTTGCCCGTGAGATGTTCGGAATGGAAACGCGTATCCGGCTTCGGCCATCCTATTTCCCCTTCACTGAACCGTCGGGGGAGATGGATGTCTCCTGCAACATTTGCGGGGGAAAGGGATGCAATATATGTAAATATACGGTGGGGTAAATAGGGAGATGCCTCCCACCAACCCCGACTGGTGGTTTGTGCGG
>CAYWHQ010000358.1:0-3678 GCA_964457665.1 uncultured Prolixibacteraceae bacterium
TGTCTATCGATATGCTGTCGTAATGTGTGATATCTGCTATGATCTGGTACCCATGGTAAAGCCATCGCAGCTGTTCCAGGGATTCGGCTTTCTCCGGAGGTGCCTCCTCCAATTCAACCAGCTCCTTCAGTACCTGGCAGCTGTAGCCGTAAATTCCTATATGCCCGTAATATATCAGATTCCCTGAACAGCCATCCGCATCCTGATTGCGACAGAAGGGTATGACGGCCCTTGAAAAATAAAGCGCTTTACGATGTTGGTCCAATACGGTTTTCACCACGTTGGGATCTCTGATCTCTTGTGGATCATGCAAAGGTTTTACGAGGGTCGCAATTGCTGATAAGTTGTTCCCGGTAAGCCTGGCGACCTGGTCAATCTGTTGCGGATCGATGAAGGGTTCATCGCCCTGAATATTGATTACAGCATCCCATTGCCTGCCATCGGCGACAGCCTTTCCGGCAACCTCCGCACATCGTTCTGTCCCTGACCTGTGAGAAATACTGGTCATCATAACCTTTCCCCCGAAACTTTCTACATGGTCATATATCCGTGTATCATCGGTGGCTACTACAACCTCTGCCAGAAGACCTGACCCGCAGGCTCTTGCATACACTCTCTCGATCATGGTTTTACCATCGATCAGCACCAAAGGTTTTCCTGGAAACCTGGTGGAACCGTATCTTGCTGGGATGATACCGGCTATTTTCATCGGGAGTTTTAAAACAGGCCGTGGAGTTCAGCATTCACCCGGTCGATGACATGACCCAGATGTCCCGGATCTTCGCTGAATTTGCATGCATCAACATCAATGATCAGCAGTTTGCCATTTTTGTAACCACTGATCCATTCCTCATACCTGTCATTGAGATTCTTCAGATAATCAAGTCTGATGGCGCTTTCATACTCACGCCCGCGCTTCTGGATCTGGCTGACGAGGGTAGGTACGCTGGCCCGAAGATAAATCAGCAGGTCAGGTGGCTGAATAAACGAGCTGATCAGTTCGAACAGGGAAAGATAATTCTCAAAGTCCCTGGTGCTCATAAGATTCATACTATGCAGGTTGGGGGCAAAAATATGAGCATCCTCAAAAATAGTCCTGTCCTGCACGACAGTCTTTCCCAACTTCCGGATCTGGATCACCTGACGGAACCGGTGGTTCAGAAAATAAATCTGAAGATTAAACGACCACCGCTGCATATCCTCATAGAAACTATGAAGATAAGGGTTATCATCCACCTCCTCGTAATGGGGTTCCCACCGGAAATGTTTTGCCAGTAATCCTGTCAGGGTTGTCTTACCACTCCCTATGTTTCCTGAAATGGCTATATGCATGGTTCAGAATTTCAACAAAATTATAAAAAGCCACTAATGGTGAGAAAGCATTTCAAGTATCTCATTCACATATTTCCGCTCGTTATATAGCCGGGGTACCTTGTTCTGCCCTCCCAGCCGGCCTTTCAATTTCATCCACCTGTAGAAGGTGCCCCGTGGCAGAACCTTTACATGTGGCTCTTCCAGAAGCATATCATGATAACGCTTGGCCTCGTAATCCGAATTAAGCGCCTTGAGTGCATTGTCAAGTGTGTTGATAAAAAAGGCGATGTCGGCCGGAGGACTTTCAAATTCAATCAACCACTCATGGGCCCCTTTATGAGAAATTTCCGTGTATGCCGGTGCAGCCGTAAAATCAGTGATCCGGGCATTACAACGTTCAGCGGCGACGGATATGGCTCTTTCCGCGTTCTCCACGATCAGTTCCTCTCCAAATACATTGATGTAGTTTCTGGTGCGGCCGGTAATCTGAATCCGGTAAGGGCGCAGCGAAGTGAACCTGACCGTATCGCCTATGAGATATCTCCAGAGACCGGCATTGGTACTGATCACCATGGCATAATGAACCCCCGCCTCAACCTCTGAAATGGTAAAGGATGGTGGGAATTCTTTTCCAAGATCCTCGGTTTTAATGAACTCATAAAAGATGCCGTAGTCCAGCATCAGGAGCATATCATCAGCCCTGTCCCTGTCCTGAATTCCGAAAAATCCTTCCGAAGCATTATATGTCTCAAGAAAATTCACTTTCCCGGAGGGTAAAAGTGCTCTGAACTGTTCCCTGTAAGGTTGAAAACTTACACCGCCGTGAATGAAAAGTTCGAAATTCGGCCAAACCTCACACAGGTTCTCTTTTCCGGTAATATCAAGCACCTTCTTGAACAGCAGCAAAGTCCAGGAAGGCACACCCGATGCATTGGTAATATCCTGTTGCGAGGTAATCTTCGCCATTTTTTCAATCTTGGTCTCCCATTCATCCATAAGGGCAACCGAAAGATTTGGCGTTCTGAGAAACTCCACCCAGAATGGAAGATTCTGCATCAGGATCGCCGAAAGGTCACCCTGATAGTAGGATTCATTGTTTACTTCTATAATCTGGTGGCTGCCTCCCATCCCGATTGCCTTGCCGCTGAAGAGTCCCGCATCCGGATGATTTGTGCAATAGATGGACAGCATATCTTTACCTCCCTTGAAATGACACTCCTCCAGTGCATCCTGACTGACAGGAATAAACTTGCTCCGGTCACTCGTGGTTCCCGACGATTTGGCAAACCAGCGGATCTCGTCCGGCCAGAGAAGGTTCTGCTCCCCATTCCGCAACCGGTCAATGTAAGGCTTCAAGGCATCATAATCCCCCAAAGGAACCCTTTGCCGGTAAGTCTCGTAGTTCTGGATACTCCTGAAGTCGTAAAGCTTCCCATATTCAGTACCCCTGGCAGTAATCAGCAGTTTTCTGAACCATTCCTGCTGGACCTCATCCGGATACCGCATAAACAGTTCGATCTGATGAATCCGCTTTTTCATCAGCCATGATATGACTGCATTGAGGAGGGCCATGAAACAAAAATACGAAAAAACACCATAACCGCACCCCAATTTTCGTTGCAACGCAGGCATGGGGTTATTTTTTTTGTATTTTTGCATACCCTAACAATTCAAGAAAAAATTTGTATCAGTGTCTGAATATCAATTAAAAAATATTTTCTAAATCCTTTACTCTCATGAAAATTCTTGTGCTAAACTGCGGCAGTTCCTCGATCAAATACCAGGTAATCGACATTGAAAATGAAGCCATCCTGCTGGCCAAGGGGTTACTCGACCGGATAGGGCTTCAAAACAGCGACCTCACCCATCAGATACCGGGAAGAGACAAATATAAAATCTCCCAGGAAGTACCGGATCATCAGACAGGAATCAACCTGATCATGAAAACCCTTAAAGATCCAAAATGCGGGATCATTCAGGACGAAAGTGAAATTAAAGCAGTGGGTCACCGGGTCGCCCACGGTGGAGAGAACTTTAAATCCAGCGCTTTAATTACCCCGGATGTAAAACATGATATAGAACTTTGCTGTGAGCTGGCTCCTCTGCACAATCCTGCAAACCTGAAAGGGATTCTTTCGATTGAGGCCATTCTTCCGGATGTTCCCCAGGTTGCTGTTTTTGATACCTCCTTTCATCAGACCATGCCTGCCTATTCATTTCTCTATCCCCTCCCTTATGAACTTTACGAAAAATACCGAATCCGCAGATATGGTTTTCATGGAACCTCCCATAAATATGTGGCGCAAAAAGCCTGTAAATACCTGGAAAAGGATTTCCATAACATCAATATCATCTCCTGTCACC
>CAYWHQ010000359.1:0-3650 GCA_964457665.1 uncultured Prolixibacteraceae bacterium
GCATCGGCGATGTTGGAGGGTTGCAGGAGCAAATGGTACAGGGCCGTGAAGAAGATCTCCTTCTCTTTTTGTGGAGCTTCGATTTCGACCCGGTCCAGATATTGATTCCAGGTTTTCCTCGCGTCCTCCCTAACCCAATCAAAATCCCATCCGGGGAGCTCCTTTTCAATGTTGCCCCTTGCTCCCCCGACACCGACGGCCGACAGAGCGATTTTTACAAGGAGGACTTGTTCATTTGCCAGCCTGAATGACAAGAGGTATCTCGGGGCGTTTTCTTTACTGCCCTTCAGCATGATCTCCCGGTGCACGACGGGGTGATCGAACTGCATGACGAAATACCAGGTTCGTTCCACCCAGTTTTTCGTGTGACAGTATCCCGACATGGTGTAGTCGTCCTCGATGCGGATATCCGAACCGAGGACCAGACTGTCGGTGAGGAACCGCAGGCCATGCTGAAAATCGGCTAGCACAAAAGCATCATTTTCCGGGAAGGTGTAGCGGTGAAAGGCGACGCGTTCGGTACAGGTGAGCTCGACCTTCACCCCGTCATTTTTAGTCACGGAATAATAGCCGGGCCAAGCATTCTCCGACGCCTTGAGGTACCGGTGCTTCAGGTCGGGGTTTGAATGGCTGGCAAATGGAAGCAGCAGCAGGTCGCCCAGTTCGTTGATGCCTGTGCCACTGAGCCTGGTCTGTGAAAATCCAAGCAGGAGGGTGTCGCGGTATTGGTATCCGCTGGTGTAATCCCAGCCCTGGCCACGGTTGTCAGGTCCGGGTTGCACCATTCCGAAGGGCATCGATGGGCCCGGGAAGGTGTGACCGGTTCCGTCGGTTCCGATAAATACATTGACAAAGCGGGCATGGTCCTGTGCACTGGTCCATAAGGTCAGGAACAGGAAAAAGATCATCAGAAAGTTGTGCATATCCAGAAGGTTCAGTAACATCACTTCGGGAGCAAAGATATAACGGTTTGAGGCTATATAAATGGACAATCGAATCCGGCCGATCTTTTTCGTCAGTGGATTGCATAAACATGTACAAAATTCCCGGACAGGATGATCAGACCATTTTACAGAGCCTTGCCCCGATCCTGATCACCGGCGTCGCATCCACATTGGGGATGTTGTACATTCCGGTCGCCAGTGCCTAATCCCTGACTACAAACTTCTGTTTCCTCTTTCTGCAGACAAGCTGTACCGCCCACTTTCCACTCTGGGCCGAAGGCGGAAGCCCTCCGCCGGGGAAGAGCCACTGTCCGGCCATGTAGAAATTCTTCAGCTTCGGGAGCTGCATTTTAAGGGTCTTCATCATATTCTCCCGGGCGGGCATGAATCCTTCATAGGCACCCTCTTTTACTCCGGTGTACCTCACGTCGGTCTTCGGGGTGGCCACATCAACCACCTCAATAAACTGACCGACTCCAGGATAATGGCTTTCGAGGCAGGCGGCGGCATCCTTCTCTATGCGGCGCTTTTCCTCCCGGTAGGCTTCTCCTTCAAGCTTCTCCCATATCTTCCATGGACTTTCGAAGCGCATGACGATGGTGGTCTTCCCTTCGGGAGCCATGGTATTGTCGTAGGAGTAGTTCATCAGGGAATAACCGTATTGCAGCGGAGTGGATCCGATGGAGAGGCCTTTGGAAAAGTCGAGGACAATGGGAGCATCGGAAGGCAGGAGCTTACCGATTCCAAAGGAGACCTGCACCAGCGGGGTGAAAAGTTCCCAGTTACGGTAAGCGTGGTCAATCTGCCTTGATACATAGTTGCCGCCCAGCATCTTGTAGATCATGGAATGGCCGTCGGCCGTTCCGATAACGTAGTCGGCACGGAGGATCGATCCATCCGTCAGGATTACTCCTTTTGCCGTATGGTTCTCCACAATGATCCGTTCTACCCTTTTTTTAAAGGAGATCCTGCCGCCAAGGCTCAGAAACCTTCCGGCCATGCGCTGGGCGAGCGGGTAGGAGCCGCCACGGATATAGCCTGCGTTTTTCTGGTTGAAAAAACCCAGCATGAAGATAAAGGCCAGTGCGGAGAAGTTCCGGTTGCCATACATGGCAAAGAGTGCCGATTTAATACGCTCGCTTTTAAAATTAAGCTTCTGGAAGTATTGCCTGCATGTCAGGCGTCCAAACTTGCCAACCAGCCTGATGATTGGAAACATCTTTGGCATGATCCTCAGGTAATCCAGCGGACCCCTCAATTCAGGCGGTAAGGCAAATGGTTCCAGCAGTGCGCTTTTCCGCATCTCCCTGCACATGGTCTTTATCGGCCGTGCATCTTCAGGCGCGATCTCCAGCAGGTACTGCTCCCAGCGATCGATGTTCGCGTAGATAATGAAGGTATTGCCGTCGGGACCGATTATCTGCGAATGGATTTCGTGATCGACAATTTCAGTCTTGTCAGTGAGCACATGGGTTTCCTTCCAGATATCATGAAAGGCGCCTTTGGAGGTTCCGACCAGCCAGTGCAGACAATAATCGAACCGAAATCCCTTACGGTCCCAGGCGGTGCATTGACCTCCCGCAACCGAATGCATTTCGAGAATCTCCGTATCAAACCCGTTCATGGCCGAGTAGATGCCCGCGGAGAGTCCGGCCACCCCGCCGCCGATGATAAGAACCTTTGGTTTCATGGAAAAATTTTCCAAAAGTATTCAGATTCCTGGTTTCGGGAAAATAACTTTCTGCTAAATCGCCGCCTGAGATCGGCGAATGCAGGAAGAATGCAGATAAAGGAAGGAAAAGCTGCCTGTATGATCCCGTGATTTGCTTTTTCCGGTCAGAAACCTCCCTTTTCAAATGCGGATATCAATTCTCCTGAAATACTGATATCCGGGGCATGAGGCGGCAGATGGCCCCGTGTAAACCAGGCCGCCTCCCCGATCTCCTTCGCATCGATCTTCAGGGGCTGTCTGTCGTCGGCCCCGGCAAAGAAACCGGCTGCAAAGGTAAAAAATCAACGCTGTTCAGGCCGGTTGTTCCAGCCCGGACAGCGTTGTACAAAGAAGCCACCGGTTGGTTATTTATGCTGCTCCGTTGGGAAGCTGATCATCCAGTTTATGCCGAATTTATCGGTAAACATGCCGAAATAGTCGCCCCAGAAGGTATTTTCCATGGGCATTGTAACCTGGCCGCCGGCGGAAAGACCGTTGAAAAGACGATCAGCTTCCTCATGGCTGTCGGTGTTCAGTGAAACAGAAAAGTTGTTTCCGGGCTGGTATGCGGGAGCCCACTCTCCGCCCGTATCGGAGCCCATCAGGATGGTTCCGCCACCCACCGGCAGCGAAATATGCATGATCATCTCTTTCATGGATTCGGGCAGAGGGGTCATTCCCTCCTGTGGTGGCATCTCACCGAAACGCCCCACATAAGGGAACTCTCCTCCCAGCACAGATTGATAAAACAGGAATGCCTCGTAACAGTTCCCATTGAAATTGAGATAGATATTGGCTGTTGTCATAGCTTTTCAGATTTGCCTGTAAAAGTGCGAAAAAAAGCAAATCCATCGTTTTATCGTTTCATTAAACGTGCAGTATAAACCTCACCGCTTTGAGCCGTCGCCCGGAACAGGTATAATCCCGGAACCAGGCCAGCAACAGAGAGGCAGTAGCTGGTGGTTATTTCATATTTTACCTTGTTTCCCTGCATG
>CAYWHQ010000360.1:0-3640 GCA_964457665.1 uncultured Prolixibacteraceae bacterium
TTGCCTACCCTGAGCACCTCCGAGAGTCGTTCATTCAGGTTTCTTCCTGCCTTCTCCGCGTGACGGAGTTCAGTGATATCGACAAAGGTAAGCAATACCCCATCCACTGAGTTGTTCTCTGTCCGGTAAGGTCTGATCCGGGTATAAAAGGTGAGTCCGTCGGTTGTACTGATCTCCCTGTCCAGGGGCTTCAGGTTCTGAAGCACTTCACCGGCATCGGTCCGGAGGGTCGGGTATCCCTCCATAACCGATATATGTGTGATAGGGCGGCCAATATCAGAGTTCATTATGTTGGTGATTTTTGTTACCAGCGGAGTGATTTTCCGGATGCATAATTTCTGGTCCAGGTAAAGTGCCCCTACGTCGGTATTCCTGAGCAGATTGTTCATATCGCCATTGAGCCGGGTCAGCTCTTCAATCTTGTTCTGGTATTCAGAGTTCACTGTATAGAGCTCCTCGTTCACCGACTGCAGCTCCTCGTTGGTGCTCTGGAGCTCCTCGTTTGAGGCGATCAGCTCTTCGTTGCTGGATTGCAGCTCCTCATTCGAAGTCTCCAGTTCTTCCACCGTGGCCTGCAGGCTCTCCTTTGTAAACTGCAGCTCCTTTTCAAGGTCAAGCATCCGTTCCCTGATCCGTACATCTCTTTTTACGGTGGCACTCGTCACCTTTTCGCGTTGCTTCAGCTTGTCGCCCATAATAAAGCTGAGCAGATAAAAAGTGGTTTTACCGGTTTCTATGACCCTGCCTTCCAGAATAATATTATTGTCTTCAAAACCCCTGACGTCATAAAGATGATCCGTCAGAAGCGTTTTATCGTTTTTCTTCAGTTTCCGGAGATGTGCGCTGACAAACAGAGCCAGTTCCGGAGGAAGGTTATGGATGAGGTTTGGTGAAAATTTTCCGGGGGATAACTTGATAAACCGGCTTGTATCGTTGATGATATGCAGGATGTTGTCCTGTGCATCGATCAGGATGGAAGGAGGCATGACCGCCGCAATAATACCATCCAGAACCTTCTCAAAACCATGCCCTTCGAACTGTCTGCCACGGGTGGGAAGGGTTATATCGGGTTCCTGGGTTCCCTGCGCAAAGAAGGTGGTCTCTTTCAGGGCAGGGAGGCTGAAACCTTCAACCGGTTTATATATCTTCCATTTCGAGTCAACCGTTTCATAACCATCGCTCAGTTCGCCGATGGTCTCGCTGCTCCCAAGGAAAAGGTATCCTTTCGGTCCCAGACTGTGAAAGAACATATGCAGAAGACGCGTCTGGATCTCAGGTTTAAGATAGATAAAAAGATTGCGGCAAATCAGAAGGTCGATCTTTGAGAAAGGCGGGTCTTTCAGCAGGTTATGGGTGGCAAACACAATGTTTTTCCGGATCATTTCATTCACCTGATAACCATTCTCCCTTCTCGTAAAATACTTCGTAAGATACATCGGATCCACGTCGGCCATCACACTGTCGGGATAGAAACCTTGTCCGGCAAAGTCAATCGCCCGCCTGTCGATGTCGGAGGCAAAAATTTTAACTTCACATTTTATATTATTCTTCTCTATATAATCGTTGATCAGGATAGCTATAGAGTAAACCTCCTCTCCGGTGGAGCATCCGGTGGACCATATCCTGATCGTTTTCTTCCAGTTCAGGAAAGGAAGTACTTTTTTATTCACACCATCAAAGGCTTCGTGGTCCCTGAAGAAGCGGGTAACACCGATCAGCATCTCCCGGTAGAGAATATCCTTTTCCTTGTCGGATTCGTGTAAAAACGGCAGATAATCCTCCAGGTTGGTGAAGAGGTTGATGCTGACCCTTCTTTCGAGCCGCCGGAGGACCGTGTTCTCCTTGTAATAGGAAAAATCGATCCCTGAATAGTCGCGCAGGATAATAAGGATCTTGGACAGGGTATCGAGGTTTCTGGAGAGCACGCTTTCGAGCGACTTTCCCTTTCTTACAAAAGGGTGTTTCACGTAACTTCCGAGCGCTTCGGGCATCTTTCCGGGATGGAGAATATAGTCGACAAGCCCTGTGGCGATGGAGTTCCTGGGCATCCCGTCGAATTTTGCGCTATGGTCGTCCTGTACCATCACCATACCCCCGTTCTCCTTGATGGCTCTGGTACCGAGGGTTCCGTCGCTGCCGGTGCCTGAAAGGATGATGCCAATGGCATCCTTACCCTGCTCCATGGCAAGCGAGCGGAAAAAGATGTCGACCGGCAGGTTCAGCCCTTTCTTCAGGTTTTGTTCTTCCAGAAATAGCTTTCCCTGGTATATGACCACGTTCTTTCGCGGCGGGATCAGATAGATATGATCAGGCTCCACGGCAATACCGTCGGTTATGATCCTGATGGGCATGGACGTGTAGCGTGCAAGCAACTCATCCATAAGACTCCGGTAATCAGGCGAAAGATGCTGTATCACCACGAATGCTATACCGGATCTGACCGGCATGTTGCGGAAAAACTCCTGAAGGGCCTCCAGCCCTCCGGCTGAAGCGCCGATGCCCACAACCATGGTTTTGTTACGGGTCTTGCCGTTGTCGGTCTTCGATCTGATTCCTGCCATTTGATCTTAAACACCTGAAAAGTGGAACAATAGATTTTGCAATGTAAAAATAGGTAATTCATTTCCATAATACAAATCAAAATATAAATTTTCCATATGACATATGTCACATCCATACCCCGGAATATATATCAGCATCAGTGTGATCAGAAAAAAATGACATTCAGCTTCGATTTTTATTTTTATTTAGTCTAATTTATTATCTTTGCAGCCTGTTAATTAAATAATTAAAAAAGAAGAAAATGAAAACGACTCTGCAATACATGATGATAGCGCTGATGACGACAGCCATCACCGCATCAGCAGGCGCCCAGACCACCTGGTCGCTCGACAATTCCCATTCCAACGTGAAGTTCACCGTCGATCACCTGTTGATCTCCGAGGTGGATGGTTCTTTCAGGACCTTCGGCGGCTCGATGACCGCTTCGAAGCCCGACTTCACCGACGCACAGATCGAGTTCACGGTAGATGTGGCCAGCATCAGCACCGACAACGAGATGCGCGACAACCACCTCAAGGGCGACGACTTCTTCAACGCCGAAAAGTACCCGAAGATGAGCTTCAAAAGCACCTCGATGAAGAAGGTCGGTGAAGGCAAATATGAACTGACCGGCAATCTGACCATCCGCGATGTCACCAAACCCGTGAAGTTCAACGTAGTCTATGGCGGCACCGTGAAGGATCCCTGGGGCAACACCAAGGCAGGTTTCAAGGCCACCGGCACCATCAACCGTTTCGACTATAACCTGAAATGGAACACCCTGACCGAAGCCGGCGGCGCCGTGGTCGGACCCGACGTCCGGATCACGATCAACGCCTCGTTCTCGATGGGGAAGTGAAAAAAGTAGGGAGGAGGGAAGGTGGGGAGGAAGGAAGGTATGGGAGTATGAGAGTATGAGAGTATTATTCACTCATTCACTCAGTGCCAGGCCTTCGCTACACTACGGCCTGCAAAGCCTGAGCCCTGCGCCCTGAGCCCTACGCCCTGTGCCCTGTGCCATGAGCCCTGTGCTCACTCCACCACAAACTTCTCTCTTGCCATCACCTCATTCATGAACACGATCCTTGCCACGTACATG
>CAYWHQ010000361.1:0-3618 GCA_964457665.1 uncultured Prolixibacteraceae bacterium
TCGGGGTCGGAGGTCAGCTCCTTAATGACCTGTGCAAATCCCAGTATACCGGTGAGTGGTGTCCGGAACTCGTGGCTCATGTTGGAGAGAAGCGTGGATTTAAGCCGGTCCGACTGTTCCGCCTTTTCCTTGGCCAACCGGAGATCCTCCAGGGCCTGTTTCCGCTGCCTGCGAATTTCTGCTTCGGCCAGCTCGCGCGTGACAGCAGGTCCGATCCTGCGGATATTGTCCTTCATGATGTAATCGTGGGCGCCAAGTTTCATCATCCCCACAGCCACATCTTCGCCGATGGTTCCCGATACCAGGATGAACGGGATATCCAGGCCCGACTGGTGAAAGATATCGAGGGCGTGCTCCCCGCTGAATTTCGGAAGACTGTAATCACATACGATCAGATCGTATGTTTTCTCATTCAGCAGGCGGGTCATGTCGTGACCATTCTCAACCCGGTCGGCCTCGATCCGGTATCCCTCTTTTTCAAGACGGTGCATCAGGAGCAGGGCATCGTCTTCATTGTCCTCAACGAGCAGCAAGCGCAAGGTACGGTCCATGTCGGTCAGGATTTTGCAGGAACCTCGTTTAACAATAACCAATAAAGACCAAGTTGCTGAACAGCCTGCGTGAACTTCTGAAAGTCCACCGGTTTACGGATATAACTGTTGGCTCCCCGCATGTAGCTGTTTATCATATCCTGCTCTTCGAGAGAAGAGGTAAGGATCACAACCGGGATCACCCTTGTCATCGTATTGCTCCTTATCTCCTGCAACACGTCCAGCCCGTCGATTTTCGGAAGCTTCAGGTCCAGCAACACCACCGCAGGGGTATCCTCGGGATTTCGTCCGGTGTATTTGCCTTTGCAATGGAGATAGTCAAGCGCTTCGCCGCCATCCATGATCACGGTGATGGGGTTCGTCAGATTGGCCTTTTCAAAAGCCCTCAGCGTGAGTTCCACATCGTCGGGATTATCCTCTATAAGCAATATGATTTTTTTATCCATGGTGCGGTAATTGAAGGTTTAAAATTACTAAAAGATCCGGATATTTTCATAGCTCCGGCAGCCAGAAATAAAAGGTTGCCCCCTTGCCTGGTTCGCTCTCGGCTGTGAGGGTTCCTTCGTGACGGTTTATGATACGCTGCACTATCGTGAGTCCGATACCGGTGCCGGTAAACTCCTCGGGCGTATGAAGCCTTTGAAAGGCTCCGAATATCTTTGATGCGTAACGCATATCAAATCCAGCACCGTTATCTTGAATCATAAACTCCTTCCTGTTGTCGCGGATCACGGTATCGAAAATGATGACAGGTTCATCTATTAAGGAGCTGAACTTGAATGCGTTGTCAAATATGTTTCGGAGGGCGATCTTCATCAGACCCGGATCGGCACAGGCGGTCAGGCCATCCCGGATGCGGATGGTATAGCTCTTTCCCTTGTAGGTTTCGCTCAGCTCCCGGCAAATCTCCCCGGCCATGGTGCTCAGATCCGACATCTCCTTACTGATCTCCATCCGGCTGATCCGTGAGAGCCGGAGCAGGTCGTCGATCAGCACACCCATCTTCTGGCTGGCATTCCGGATGCGATGAAGGTAGCCGGAGGCCTTCCCGTCGAGAATTTTCTCATAGTCCTCGAGCAGCGCAAGACTGAAACCGTCGAGACTGCGGAGTGGTGACCGCAGATCGTGAGAGACCGAATAACTGAAGCTCTCCAGTTCCCGGTTGGCGGCTTCCAGCTGTGCCGTGCGTTCCCTCACCCGCTCCTCCAGTTGTGCATTCAGCTTTTCCAGCTCCTTTTCCTTGCTCCTCAGTGCAGTGACAACCTCCCCTGAACTCAGGGTGCCTTCTACCTTCCCTTCATCATCGAGCATAAGTACATTGTGCCAGAGAAGAATATGCTCCTCTCCGGAAGCGGATACAACCGGGTTCTCATAAAATTCAGGAAAATCCGCCTCCCGGTTGATCAGCTTGTGGAAAACTGATCTGATCATCTCCCTGTTACCGGCAGGGACAAAATGGTCGAACCAGTTCATGCCGGGGATCTGATTTTGATCATAGCCCAGCAGCTCGGCGCCCCTCCTGTTTATCAGGGATACTTTTTCGTCGACCGAGATTGCAACGATCAGCGATCCTGTGGTGTCGAGGTATTTCTGAGCCAGGTTTCGCTCCCGGATGATCAGTGCCTCCTGCTCCTTTCGTTCGGTTATATTCCGGATGATACCCTGGATGAATTGCTTTCCTTCCACTTCGATCAGCCTGGCGCTGATCTCAACCGGTAACCTCTCCCCGTCCTTACGCTGATGCCAGGTTTCAAACAAGGCGCTTTTCTCCGTTCTGATCTTATCAATCCGTTGGGCATGTCCATCCCTGGTTTCTTCGGTATTTAACATCACAACCGGCTGCCCGATAAGCTCCTCGCGACTGTAACCATATTCTGCAAGCGCTTTTTCATTGCACTCTTCAATGCGACCTTCCGGATCGAGCAACAGGATTATATCGTTGGCATACTTCAGGAAAAGTTCATAATGTTTCGCCAGCGCCATCCGCTGGGTTTCGATCTCATAAAGGTTGTGCAGGAAATCCTTTCTCCGTTGCAGGATGAAGAGGTAGACTATCAGTAAACCAATGATTATCAGACCGAAGGCGGCCAATCCTGTTCGAACGTACCATCCCTGCATCGGTTCCAGTACCTCATCCATGTCGGTCTTGGAAACAAGATGCCATGGCGTTCCTTCTATTCGCTGGTTCCAGGCCAGCACATCCTTGCCCCGGTAGTCGGTTCCCCTTACCACGCCATCAATTCCAAGTATAGCCAACGCTGCAGGCAACCTATTGAGACTAAGGGGTAAAGTCATTTTTAGTGCGGTGCCATCCACATGTCGCAGTTCGTTCAGGAAGATCACGCTGTCGTTTCGATTGCCCACCAGCAAGGATTCGGAAGTTTTGCTGGGAACAGGCCAGGATTGTATGAGCGGATAAAGGTACGCACCCGGATCTATCCGCAATATGACCATGGCCCGTGGCTGGATTGTATCTGCGGGGGTTGGGAAGACCGGGGAATAAAAATCGATCCTGATCCGGTTATGATGTTCGCAGAAATAAAAATCACTGAAACCATTCAGGCCGCTTCGGAATGCGGATGCTACCAACCGGCGGGAGTTCTCCCCGAGCTTTGATTCTTCCATTAAGACCGATGCGAACACCTGTCCTGAGGAATCAACCAGCAGGATGTCGTCAAATCCATAATACTGGGTCATCGGCATGAAGTGGTGGAGCACCATCTCCCGGTATGCATTGTTGTCAGGGGCATTGAGCAGTTGATTAAGCTCTCCGGGGAAGTGGTGGCTTGCGACCAGCACCTTCGCATCTTTTTTCCTTTCGTTCACCCAGTAGGAGATTTCTCGGGCCTTGTACCGGGTGATGCTTTCCAGTCGCTCGGCGGCAAGTGTGATGATTGCTTCCCGCTGTGTTTTAATATTCAGGGATGCAATAACGACTATCACCATGCAGTAAACGGCAAATGCCAGAAAAAACTTACGGTTGCCTTTAACAAAGTTATTCCAGTCATCCATCGGTTTGTGATCTTTTCCGGTTTCTGAACGGTAAAAATAAACCATTCCGTAACGG
>CAYWHQ010000362.1:0-3586 GCA_964457665.1 uncultured Prolixibacteraceae bacterium
ATACACCGCACCGCCCGCGCATGGGCCCAGGATGACCGAAATCTGCGGGATAACGCCTGATGCCTGGGTGTTACGGTAAAAGATCTCGCCGTAGCCGGCCAGTGAGTTCACCCCTTCCTGTATGCGCGCGCCGCCGGAATCGTTGATCCCGATGATGGGCACCTTCAGTTTCATGGCATGATCCATGATCTTGGTGATCTTCTTGGCATGCATGTATCCCAGCGACCCGCCGGCCACGGTAAAGTCCTGAGCGAAGATACACACCGGCCATCCGCTGATGTTACCTGTTCCGGTAATGACGCCGTCGCCCGGGAGGTACTTCTTGTCCATGTCGAAATCCTGCCCGGCATGTTTGACAAAAAGATCATACTCCTGGAAAGTCCCCGGATCAAGCAGCGCAAGGATTCGCTCCCGCGCCGTCATCTTACCTGAAGCCTTCTGCTTCTCCTGTGCCTGCTCGCCACCACCCTGAAAAGCTTCATGCATCCTGCGTTTTAATTCATTGGTCTTGGATCTCAGACTCATAAAATCGATTTGGTTAAAGAGGGGGGCAAAGGTATAGCGTAATAGCTCAATATACAATCCGGAAACTCACCCGGTTTTTCCGCAACATACCGTGTCGGCAAACTTATATATCTGATCTGCATTTATTTACAACCCTGATGATGCGTCCATCCTATCAATATGATAACCGGTAAAAAATCTTAAAAAATGTTAAAATTGGTTTATGCCTGACTTAATATCTCCCCGATCCGCCGCAGCATTTCGGGACGGCCTGTTCCGTTGGCGGAAGAGGTAATGATCCATGGGGGAGGTTCTTCCCATGATCGGGCAAGGTGTGCCAGAAAACGACTGACGGATGCAGCAAGGCGGGATTTTGCAAGTTTATCGGCTTTGGTGAAGAGGATGATGAAGGGGATATCCATCTCCCCCATCCGGTTTATGAAATCCAGGTCGATTTTCTGGGGTTCGAGTCTGGCGTCGATCAGCACGAATGTGCATACCAGCGATTTTCTCCGGCTGAGGTATTGCCATATCATGGTGTCGATTTTCTCCCGTTCGGTTTTGGCGAGCCGTGCATAACCATATCCGGGGAGATCAACCAGATACCATGCGGACTGTTCGTGGCCGGGAGCAATGGCCGACTGAACCAGAAAGTGGTTGATTGTTCTGGTCTTTCCAGGTGAACCAGAAACCTTGGCAATACTTTTCCGGCCGGTAATCATATTGATGAGGGAGGATTTTCCCACATTGGATCTTCCGGTAAAGGCAAAATCAGGATAATCCGGAGCCGGACATCCTTTCAGGTTTACGGAAGAGGAGGTAAAGGATATGCTGTTGATTATCACTATTCCTTCGACGCGGCGGCAGCTTTTTTCATGAGCTTCGACTTAAGGTTAGCCGCTTTGTTCTTGTGGATGACGTTGTTCTTGGCGAGTTTGTCGATTTTGGAAATCACCTTGGGCAAAGCGGCGGAGGCCTCTTCCTTGTTTTCGGTATTTCGCAGTTTCTTGACGGCGTTTCTAACGGTTTTTGCCTGGTATTTGTTTTGCGTCTTTTTGGTTTTGGTTGAGCGGATCCGCTTTTCGGCGCTTTTGTGGTTTGCCATTACACTGATTTTTTTTAATTCGGGCGGCAAATGTACAAATAAAATCAGAAGGAACCAAAAAAAGAAATGGGATGAGGCTTTGCAGACCGGTGCGACGGGGACAGGATCAATCCTTTTTTCTCCATTTCCACCGGAAACCCCGGAAGCCGAGCCGGCGCATGTAGGTTTTCAGATGCCGCTCCTTTTTTCCGGGATAGATATCCTGGATGTTAATGAGGATGCCGGTCTCCTCCACGTCGCCGAATTCATGGTTTATGGCAGTGCCGAAGGTATTCATGGTAGCCGACAGGTTCATGTAGACATTGACGAGCGGGGGGATATTTTCGCCATGTTTGCGGATCTGCTGGACCAGTATCCGGTAATTCTCCTCCAAGTTCGGGGCACTGAAAAGGGCATCCAGAAAATCGCGGGGGGTATTGAGGGTGACCGGTTCTTTTGGCCACATCAGGTGTTCGCGGTCGGGAAAGAACTTCTGAAGGAATGTGAGCACGATATCGCGGGCTGTCCGGTCATATTCGGGATACATCGTCATTTTACCGAAAAAATATTTCACATCGGGATTATCGATGATCATGGCGCCCAATCCGTCCCAGAGGTTGTCGAGAGAATACATCCCTTTTTTCAGGTTATAGGTTGGCTGGTAGGCGGGCTGAACAAACGATCGTCCCAGTTCAATGGAGATAGAGAGGTAGTCGCGCACGAAACGGGCCGAAAACTCAAACAGCTCACCGGTAGCTGAGTTGAGGCATCCCTGCTTGTTACATGGAATATCCTTTCCGTGCAGATATCGGTAACCGCCCACGATCTCATGTTCCGAAGGGTTCCATACGATAAGCTGATGGAAAGGAACCTCCATGGTATCAAACGCGTCGATATCAATTGATTTTCCCGTACCTCCGCCGGCTTCGCGAAAAGTGATCTCACGCAGCCTTCCAACCTCCCTCATCAGGTTGGGGGAATCATGTGCCGTGAAGATATAGATCTTGTTCCGGCCGTTGTTGGTGTTACGGACAAACTTTCCCTCCGTCAGCTCTTCCTCCAGCAGGGATAACGGGACAGGGTCGATGATTGGATCCATGAAACAAAAATAGGAAAATTGAGAATTGAGAATTGAGAATTGAGAATTACGAATAAAAAATTGATTTTTGGGTTACCTTTTGGTTTTGAGCGGATAAAGCAGAAAACCAATGAAACAAAATAATACAATTTTGCTCAAATCCTATCAGTTTTCATTAAGAATTGTAAGCCTGAGTAAATATCTGACAGATAAACATGAATATATTCTGGCACGACAGATTTTGAGATCCGGAACTTCAATTGGAGCGAATGTCGAAGAAACGGTCGGATGTCACACGAGAAGAGATTTTTTGCAGAAAATTTCCATTGCTTATAAGGAAACCCGCGAAACAAATTACTGGTTAAGGCTAATTCGGGATGCGGAAATTATTGGAGGGAAAGAAGCAGACTCGATGATTTCCGATTGTGAAGAACTCCTTCGAATATTGAGCAGCATTCAGAAGACCGTAAAACAAAGCCTTACATCCCAATAAAAAAAAGCAATAACTCGCAATTCTCAATTCTCAATTCTCAATTCTCAATTCTCAATTAATCCCATAAGCCTTCCCCCTCACCCACTCCGCCCACTGCTGGTCGGATTTTTCTTTTGTGAAAGTTGTGTAGGGTATCAGCTCCCCGAAGCGGATGCGGATGGTCTTGCCGCGTTGCCGGTCCATTTCGTCGACCAGGTAGAGCATTTCAATATTTGCCTTTATGCCCAGACGTTTCCGCCAGCGTGCCAGGTTATAGAACCAGTTGGAGTTCCGGCCGTCGATATAGGCCGGAAGGATATCCCGGCGGTATTGACGTGCCTTGGTAATGAAGGTCTTTTTCCATTCAAGGTCGGTGATGGTGCCTCCCGGAAATTTTCTTGAAACCAATCCGGCAGGAAAATAGAGTATGGCACGGTCGGATTCGAAG
>CAYWHQ010000363.1:0-3578 GCA_964457665.1 uncultured Prolixibacteraceae bacterium
CAGATGCCAGAGCTCCTTGCCGGCGCTGGTTATCAGATCGGCTTCAAAGACAACGGTGCCGGTTTTAACCCATACCGGTCCCAGGGAATATACGACGTCGAACATGGCGCGCTCAGTCGGTCCGAAACATGACTGCCCGGCGCCGCATGGCGTTTGTGCGGCAGCTGCCGTCAAACAGTGTAACAGGATCAGGAGGAAAGGGATGGATTTCATTTCTTCCGGAGGTAATACACCGGGATCCCGACCAGCACGATGATCAGTCCGGGCCAGGTGTATTCAGGTTTAAAAATCAGGAGTATGATCATGATGGAGAGGGCAGCCAGGATATAAAGGGCGGGAATCACGGGGTATCCGAATGCCCGGTAGGGGCGATCGGCCAGCGGCTGCCGGTACCGCAGGATGAAGATGCCTGCAATGGTCAGTACATAAAAGATAAGTACGGAGAATATCACATAGTCAAGAAGCTGTCCGTAGGTTCCCGACAGGCATAGCAGGCTGGCCCATACCGCCTGGATAGTCAGCCCCATGGCAGGAACGCCCTTGCGGTTCAGTTCACCGGCGCCTCTGAAAAAGGTGTTGTCCCGTGCCATGGCATAATAAACCCTCGCGCCCGACAGGATGAGCCCGTTGTTGCATCCGAAGGTGGAAATCATGATCAGGATGGCCATCGCCATGGCGGCGTACGAACCCATGATGCCCGATATAGCAGCCGTGGCGAGCCGGTCGTTCAGTGCATACTGCATCCCACGGGTAACGGCATCCGCTCCGGAAGGTTCGCCACGGAGCGGCAGTACCGTGATATATACCACGTTGGCAAGCAGGTAGAGGATTGTCACGATGAGGGTTCCCAGGAAAAGGCTCATGGGGATGTTCCTGCGCGGTTTGATCACCTCGCCGGCGGTAAAGGTAATGTTGTTCCAGGCATCCGACGAAAAGAGGGTCCCCACCATGGCCATTCCCAAAGCGGCGGCTATGGCATAACCCGTAATGGGAATATCCTCACCGCCCGGCCCTTCCGACACTGCATCCCAGAAATGGGATGTATTGATCCGGATGACTTCAGCGCTGGAGGCGAAGAACAGACCGGTCACAATGAAACCGATCAACAGGAGCACTTTGCCGGTGGTAAATGCGTTTTGTACCTTTTTACCTGTCCGGATGCCCTGTGCATTGATCCAGGTTAGAACCACGATCGACAGGATAGCTACGACCTGTACCGGACCGAACTTAAAAAAACCGGCGCCGAACCAGATGACCTCTTCCGATACCCATGGTATCAAAACTCCGGTGAACTTGGCAAAGGCCATGGCTACTGCCGCAATCGTACCGGTCTGGATCACCAGGAACAGCGTCCATCCATAAAGAAATCCGGTCAGCGGATTCCACGCCTCGCGCAGGTAAACGTACTGACCACCTGCCTTTGGGAACATGCCTGCCAGTTCGCCATAACTGAGCGCCGCGAAAAGCGTCAGCACCCCCGCAACCAGCCAGGCCGTCATCAACCAGCCCGGCGACCCAAGCAACCTGGCCACATCGGAACTTACAATAAAAATGCCGGATCCAATCATGGACCCGGCAACAATGGCAGTAGAATCAAAAAGGGTCAGGCTTTTCCTGAATTCGGCTCGTTCGGTCATGGAATCCAATTGAGCCGGAAAATTACAACTTATTTTCCAAGATTGATCTTTACCCCTATAACCAGACCAACGTTATTGAAATGGTAAGATCTTTTATATTGTTCGTTTGGTTCTGATTCAGGTATCTCCTTGTTGTAATCCACCTCCTTCAGGTATTTCCACTCTTTGTACCTGGTTGGCATTTTGGGAAGCTGGTCCACCCCATTCTCATTGTACTCCTTGAACATGCCTTTCTTCGGAGCATAGCTGATCCCGTATAGCTGAAATTCGCCGAAAAGACTAAACATGTCACCCATCTTGAACTCCGAACCAACAGCAGCCTGAACACCGATGGCCACACCCCCCGACTTCTTCATTTTCCAATCGGTAGTGTAACTGGCGGCAACGGCCTTTTCCGGATAGGAGCTCGAACCATCAGCTGTGGTGATCACGCTGTTCATCACACCGATCATCAGTCCCAGACGGGCGTATGGCGAAAGGTTGCCGACCTCAAAGCGGCCTACCAGGGCAGGTACGATCGAAAGCATCGAGCCTTTGGTTTTGTAATCGTAATTGGAGTAGTCGTCCTTCTCATAATACTTTGAGGCGAAGCCCATAAAGTAATCCACTCCCAGTTCGACGCCGAAGTTTTCGCTGAAATTGAATCCGGCAGCCAGCACGAATGGTAGTCCGGTTCCATAACCGTTGGTGGTAACCTTCACCATGTCGTTATTACCGACCTCATCGTACGAGTAATTCAGGGAGTTGGCTGTTCCGATTGCAGCGCCAAGCCCGGCACGCAGATAAATGCCCTGAGCCTGTGAACTGATGGCCACCACAAAGGCGACCAGAATGACTAAAATAAACTTTTTCATACCTGTTTTTTTTGGTTTGTTATGGCAAATATAAGATGAAAATAAATGTTGTCAAGTCTTTTTTTTCATTTTGGATATCCGGCTACTACCATGTCGCTCGCCAATTAATGGACCGGTGCCCCGCAATTTTCTTTTTGGTTTTCCTGAAAAATTTTAACTTTGCCGGCTCAATTGGCGGGATAGCTCAGATGGTTAGAGCGTCGGATTCATAACCCGGAGGTCACGAGTTCAACTCTCGTTCCCGCTACCAGGACAAATGCGAAATTTAAAATGGCAAGATGGTGAAAACTGTTTTGCCATTTCGCATTTTACCATTTTACCATTTGATTATTAAGCCAACCCAACCTTTTTAGGTATGTTCATCACGCTGGCATCCCGCAAATGGGAATTAGCAAAATTCACCAGTTTGTTGGGCCGGTTGAATGCTTCCTGAGAAACATTAAAGTATCCTGCAAGTATCCGGATATTCTCCTTGGACAATCCTTTCTTATAGTTCAAAATATCAGAGACGCTTAGATTTTAATTTTTCTGGCAGTCTTTAACTTTGAAATACTCATTCGTGAACTAATGGCTTTCAGGACCTCAATATGCGTTGGGGTGATCCGATAGATTACAGGCCTTTCCTGAGTTTCCATTCCTCAAACCGTTGCTCAAATTCATCCGGATTAATAAAGGAACCTTTTTCGGCTTTGTTAATTTCAGCCCTGAATTCCTCGATCGAAACAGTTTGGTCAGGTAATGCCCAGTTAATTTCCTTTTTCGCGGTTTTTCTTTTTTGAAGGTGAGTTGTCTTCATTTTCCGTCTTTTTACAAAGGTTTTTCAAAAAGTGATTCTTTATTCAGTGTCCCCTTATCATAAAAAGTAAAGGTTGCGACAAAAACAGCGACAAAACTGCCCGAAAAGTACAAAAATAAACTTACAAGTGTTAACTATATAGTTAACTTTGCAAAATGAATAGAGAAATTATTGTTTGGGGGGATCACTTCTATTCCTTATATAACCAATTGGATATTAAGGTTAAAAAGAAGATCGATTATGTCTATTGGCTTATTCGGTATACAGAGAAAGTGCCAATACGATTTCTCA
>CAYWHQ010000364.1:0-3556 GCA_964457665.1 uncultured Prolixibacteraceae bacterium
AAACTTTTGAAACTTAAAAAGGAAATTGAGAAAAAGTACAGTTTAGAATTTACAGATCAAGAAAAATTGGAAAAACTCATTCAGATATGTGCCGTTGACGACATTCATGGGGTACTGGTAACTGCTGAAAAGAACAACTTACCTCGTAAATCTGTAATAGAATTCGGTTGGTTAATTGGTATTCCAGAGAAAAACAATACAGAAACATATATTCATACTAAGGTTGTTCCAAATTCATCTGGAGTTAAAGGTTCAAGCTCTAACGAAGGTCAAAATATATTTCACCGTCCGACCAATCATGGAGCATATGCTTTTGTCAGCAATATTGATACTTATCGGATTGGGTTTAATGATATTGATAGGAATTACTCCATTGACGATGCAAAACGCCGAGCTCGTTACAAAGCAATCCTTCAATCGCTGTTAAGTTCATTTTTAAATCCCCGCGGTGCAATGACAAGTAGCCAGAAACCACACATTACCGATTTCAAGGGAGTTGTAACATACTCAGAGAAATTAATTCCTGCCCCAACAATTAGTTCAATCAACCCTGATTATATGGTAGAAATTGAAACTATCACTTCTAACCTTAATGAGATAGAACCAGGGTCTGTTACAGCTATAAAGTTCAACGGACTTGGTGAATTGTCTGGAATTATTAAAAATCTGATGGCAGAAGAACCATATAAACTAAGCTGAAAATGAAGTTTTCTGTAATATATCAACCGACAAACTTGTTTTCACTCAAAGAAAGTAACTCTACCAATTCAGGGGCAAAATCTTTATTAATTCCTTCGCCTTATTCTATTAAAATGGCATTGTTCAATCAAGCCATTACAATTGATGGAAAAGAGATTTTTGAAGAAAAGAAAAGTAAAGAGTTCTCTTTCATAAAAGATGCGACCATAGAATATCGGGTTCTAGGTAGCTTCTGTGTGAACAATTGCTTTGTAACTATTCAATCGCTGAGAGATGGAACCTATCGAGGGAAACCTTCTTTCCGTGAATATATCTATCTTTCAGAAAATATCGAAATCATATTCGATGTAAAAAGCGAAGAGGCAAAGCAATATCTGCAAAAATACCTGCATAGAATAAATTATTTTGGAAAACGAGGTTGTTTCTTTCAGTTTGTTACCTTTCGGGACAAACCAAATGAGCCAAATGTGAAGGAATTTGATGCTTCAGATTTTTCTCCAGGAATATTGCAGGAATTCGATGACATCTCGCCTAAAGCAGACTATAAAAATGTGAACAACTTTGATTCTGCCAGCGCAAAACGTGATAAAAAGATTCTGGTTATTCCGGTAATGAAAATGAATTCATCCAAATCATACACTCATTACAGAGTTAAATAAAACAGAATCCCAATCTAAGACCATCCAGGTCTTAGCAATCAACCCAAAGACCTGCCAGGTTTTGATAACCTGGAAAGTCTAAATAGCCTACACCCCATGCAATCCAACCTCTCCCAACTCCTTGCTGAATTAGAGGAAGCGGCAGCCAATCCACCGAAACCGGCAGTAAATAACAAAAGCCATCCCAGATTTATTAGAGCAAAACGCTAATATTTGTGATTTTATCACATATTTATATGATAATGCAAAGATAAAGACGACTTTTCAGTATTAATACTTATCTTTGCGTGAAAATATCACGTATTATGCTTATCCGATTCGCCGTATCGAACCTGTTCTCCTTCCGGAAAGAGACCGAATTCAACCTGTTTCCGGGCAGAGTTAACCGCCTTGGGCACCATAAATACAAGGAACCTGGCGTAGAGGCATTGAAGACCTCTGTCATCTATGGCGCCAATGGGGCCGGAAAATCAAATCTGATAAAGGCCGTTGACGCCTTGCGGAAATTTGTTATCAGCGGCTCCATTCCGGATGCGCTCTTCAGCCAGAAGTTCAAACTTTCGGAGAATTCGGCAAATGAACCGGTGTACCTGGGGATCGAGTTTATTCATGACCACAAAGCCTATTGCTATGGGATTCATGTGAATAATGGCATCGTTCTTAAGGAGGAGTTGCTTTTTTCAGGTCTCGGAAAAAAAGAGAACAAACCGGTTTATGTGCGGACATCGAAGCCCGACAGGAGTTCCCATATCGAATTCTTCAAGGGATTTGAAGATTCGAAAGAGAATATCCTCCTCAAAGGGATCATTGAAAAAGACCTCCTGAAACCTGATAAATCGCTGTTGCACCTGCTGAATGGTTTAAGCAGTGAACAGCTGTCAGTGATGAAACCTGTTTTTGAATGGTTCAAAAGCAAACTTAACATCCTGTTCCCCAAATCACGACCCTCGGCGCTTGTTCACAGGCTCGACGAACAAAAAAACCTCCTCTCATTTGCCAACGATATCATGGCTTCTTTTCAGACCGGCGTGAAACAGATCATTCCCGAAACAAGATCCATTGAAGAATTCCTCGGCGAAGAAAACAAGGTAGAAACAGATAAAATAATCTCTGAGATCAGATCTTCACCCGGAAAAATAATTGGTTTGATGAACCGTAATGATGAAATTGTCGTGATGGATGAGGCCGGGAGTATCGTTGCAAAAAGACTGTCGATGAAACATTCAGGAGACAGCGGAAGACTGGTTGATTTCAACCTGAACGAGGAGTCGGACGGAACAATACGATTGTTGCAGTACATCCCGGCGATCCTTGATGTGATCACCAATGAAACGGTTTGCCTCGTCGATGAGATGGAAAGAAGCCTTCACCCTTTGCTTGTAAAGGAACTTGTCAGGAAATTTTGCGGGGATGAAAACACGAAAGGACAACTGATCTTCACTACCCACGAATCCAATCTCCTCGACCAGGATATTTTCAGGCAGGATGAAATCTGGTTCACGGAAAAAAATATGTTGGGAGCAACCGAGCTATATCCGCTTACGGAGTTTAAAAAGGAACATCATACCATTGACCTGAAAAAAGGATATCTGTCAGGCCGATATGGAGCAATACCATTCCTGGGCAATTTGACTGATCTGAAATGGAATAAATATGCCGCTGACTGATCGTTTCGAGTACCGGAAGAAACAACCCTTCAGGGATGCCACCCTCTTTGTCATCGTATGTGAGGGCGAACGGCGCGAACCCGAATATTTTTCTTTCTTTGATCGTCTCAGTTCCCGGATCAAAGTAAAGACTATCCCAAGCAGGAAGGGAAAAAGCGCTCCTGATCATCTGTTAGCCAATGCACACAACGCCTGTTCGGAGATTGCCATGACCCGTCACGACCAGCTTTGGATTGTGCTTGATAAAGACCGGTGGAGAAAGGACAGTATCGAATTAATCATTCAGACTGCTAAAAGAAAGTCTGCCTGGGGTGTCGCCATCAGCAATCCTTGCTTTGAGGTATGGCTTTTCTTTCATTTCGCAAAGAATCTTCCTGAATCAAATAATCTTTCCAGATGCAAGGCATGGAAAACCATTATTCCCAAAATACATCCCGGTGGCTTCAATTATTCCCGACACGCAGTTTTAATTGAAACTGCGACATTCAATGTCAGAAACAATTATAACGAAACCGGCCACATCCCCAATCC
>CAYWHQ010000365.1:0-3551 GCA_964457665.1 uncultured Prolixibacteraceae bacterium
GGGTTTCCGGGAAATTTCTCAACCGGATTACACGGGTCATCCGGTTCATCTCCTCCACCGTGATCAATGCAGCCGGTAAAAGCGCCGGAGGATCAAGCCGAACCATCCTCCCGGCCTGCAACAGGGTATCAATCACGGCCGACGAGGCATAATAATCACTGATCAGGCGGATATGCCGGTCGAACACTCTTTCCGCACTGTCGGAAAAGCCAAACTGAACAGGATCGATTAAAATGGTGTCGTGAACAGGATCATAATGCAATACCGGAATTTTCAGCATGACCTTTCCGGAATCAGGGATAGCAGCTTTCCTCGACACCCGCACAGCGGTGGAGGCAGAATCCCTTTTACTCCACCATCTGAAGGAGAGTTCACACACATCGGGTCTCATAAAAGCTGCTACAGGGAACTGCCGGTACATCGTTTCCCCCTCCGGCACACCCGACTCGATGCTGAACGTGAGCACGGTGATCCCGTTCCCGGCCGGAATACCTGAAACCATCTGGCTATAAGGCACCCGTACCATGACCTGGTCGGGCTCCCTGAAACTGTACCTTGCCAGTGTACGAAGAATTTTGCACGATCCGTTTCGCTCCCCGGTGCTTTTCCATGTGTCATTCAACCTCCGGAAACCTGTATCCCGGAATATCAGCCACTCCTGTGCCTGCACCTCGTGGGCCAACAGCAGTGCAAAAATCAGAATTTCAGCGAATTGAAGATATCGAAGAATTAGTTTTATCACAGCTGCAAAATTATTGTTTATCCCTGAGAATTGATTTACTTTTACCCCGTTTTAAAACCAGGCACCATGGAATATTCATTTCACCCTCTTTTTTCTTCCATAGTCGCGGGAATGCTCCTGCTCCCCGCAATGCTATTCACAGGATGCAAGCAAAAGGAATCGCAGCAGGCAGGGCCGCCTGCCTTAAAGGTAATGGAGCTTAAAGGCACCAGGATACCTGTTTACCTTCAGATGGTCGGCCAGGCCCAGGGGATCCCCACCGTGGAGATCCGCGCCAGGGTTGAGGGATACCTCGAGAATTGGTCCTTCCAGGAGGGTTCGGTCGTTCAGAAGGGGCAGGTCCTGTTTTCCATTGAGGAGTCGGAATATGTCAACAAGGTCAATTATTCCGAAGCCGATCTCGAGAACAAGACTGCTGCCTGGGAGTATGCCCGGCTCAATTCTGCAAGGCTGAAGCCCCTGGTGGCCACCAAAGCGATCAGCCAGAATGACTATGACATCGCCGTCACGCAGGAGAAGCAGGCCCACGCGGCGATGGAGAGCGCCAAAGCCAACCTTGCCCAGGCCAAACTGAACCTTTCCTATACCACAATCGCCTCCCCGATCACCGGCGCAATCGGATCGGTGCAGGTAAGGCCCGGAAACCTGGTCGGGCGGGGGGAGAGTACCCTGCTGGCCACCGTCAGCGCCGTGGATCCCATCTTCATCAATTTCCAGATGAACGAGAACGACTACCTCAAAATCATGCGGTACTGGGAAAAACACAAGAAGGAGCTTGAAAGCAAATCGGATTTGTTCAAGGTTTACCTGACCCTCTCCGACAACATGCTGTACGACCAGACCGGTACGATCGACTTCATCGACCGGGCGATCAACCCGGCCACAGGCACGATCGCCCTGCGTGCGGTATTCAGGAATCCCAACGGACTCGTCAAACCCGGAAATTTCGCCAATGTCAGCCTGGTCCTTTTCGAGGAGGAAAACGGTATCGTCATCCCCCAGGGAGCTACCACGCAGATACAGGGAAAAAGCTTCGCCTTCCTGGTCGGACCCGACAATAAGGTAAACCGTATTCCGATCATCCTCGGCAGATCCATGGGAAACAGGTTCGTCGTCAATGCCGGACTTAAGCCAGGTGACAGGATTATGCTGGAGGGATTCCAGAAATTCCAGGAAGGGATGGTCATAAACCCTGTCATGATACCCGACACCCTGACGGTCCCAAGGGATCCCGTGTCGCACTGAGAACGTCACCATAAACGATCACCGTGAAACAATGAATCTATGCTGCAGCAATTTATAACCCGGCCGATCCTTTCATCGGTCATAGCCATCCTGATCGCCCTGATCGGCGGCCTCAGCCTGCTGGTGCTCCCTATCTCCCAATACCCGGATGTGGTTCCGCCCACCATTCAGGTAACAGCCTTTTACCCGGGAGCCAACGCCGAGGATGTCCAGAAAACCGTTTCCATTCCACTGGAAGAGCAGATCAACGGAGTGGACAATATGACCTACATGACCTCCCAGTGCGCCAATGACGGATCGTGCAATATAACGGTCTATTTCGAGGTCGGAACCGATCCCGATATGGCCACTGTCAACGTGCAGAACCGCGTACAACGGGCAATGAATGTCCTTCCGTCCGAGGTTATTCAGGGCGGTGTGATCGTAATGAAGAAATCGCCCAGCATCCTGCTGTTATATGCCCTGGTATCAAACGACACTGCCTACGACACAAAATTCCTGTCGAACTACCTGAATATCAATGTTGTAAATGTACTGAAGCGCATCCCGGGCGTGGGAGATGTCAATCTTTTCGGCGGTGATGACTACGCCATGCGGATCTGGCTTAATCCCGAACGAATGGCAGGTTATGGTATTTCAGTTCAGGATGTGCAGTCGGCCATCAAGGATCAGAACGTGCAGGCCGCAGCCGGTCAGATCGGCAAATCGCCGGCGGCGCCCGGTCAGGAGCTGTCGTTCATGATCCGGGTCAAGGGCCGTCTCGAAAGCGAACAGGAGTTCGGCAATATCATCATCAAGGCCAATCCCGATGGTTCACTGGTGCGGATGAAGGACGTGGCACGGATCGAACTGGGACTGAAAACCTATGATGCATTCGGTCGGTTCAATGGAAAGGTCGCACCGGTCATCGCGGTATACCAGTCGCCCGGATCCAATGCCGTGCAGGTCAGGAAGGAGTGTGACGCCACGATGGAACAGCTTGCCAGAGAGTTCCCACAGGGTATCCACTACGAAAAAGGGCTCGATACCGTGGAGTTCGTCACCTCGTCGATCGAGGAGGTCCTCCACACGCTGATCGAGGCATTCATCCTGGTATTCATCGTTGTTTTTATTTTCCTTCAGGACTGGCGTGCCACCCTGATCCCGGCGATCACGGTGCCGATATCGCTCATCGGAGCGCTGGCCGCGTTCAGCTTCCTGGGCTTTTCGATCAACCTGCTGACCCTTTTCGCCCTTGTCCTGGCCATCGGTATTGTGGTGGACGATGCCATTGTGGTACTGGAAGCGGTGCAGGAGAAGATCGACTCCGAAGGGTTGTCGCCCCTTGAAGCCACCAAACACACGATGAAAGAGATCACCGGTGCCATCCTCACGATCACGATGGTACTGGCAGCTGTATTCGTTCCGGTATCCTTCCTGGGCGGAACTACCGGCGTGATGTACAAACAGTTCGCCCTCACGCTGATCACCTCTATCCTGATCTCGGCTCTCCTGGCCCTGACCCTTAGCCCGCCATTATGCGCCATCCTGCTCAAACCGAAGAAAGATAAAAAAGGATTGCTTG
>CAYWHQ010000366.1:0-3551 GCA_964457665.1 uncultured Prolixibacteraceae bacterium
TTTCGAAGAAAGCGGAGAACATCGACCAGGCTCCGGCTACCATCATCGTGGTGACAAGGGAGGAGATAGAACAACGGGGGTATATGGATCTGGTGGAGTTGCTGAAAGACGTGCCCGGTTTTGACCTCTCTATGTTTTACGGATCGGAGTATGCCAACGTGTATCAGCGAGGTTTCCGCCAGAACAACACCGAAAAAACACTGCTTCTGATCGACGGTATCGAGGAGAATGACTTGTGGACCAACTGGGCCTATCTGGAACGACAGTACCCGATTTCATCCATCGACCGCGTGGAGATCATCTATGGACCTGCTTCCACCATGTATGGCCCCAACGCCTTTGCCGGAGTCATCAACGTTATCACCCGGACGGCGGAAGAGGCCATCGTCAGAAACCGGCATTTCGGTGTCAGTGTCAACCTGAATTATGGCAGTTACAACACAAGATGCGCCGACCTGTCTTTGTACGGTAAATACAGGAACATGTCGGTTGCGGTCTCTGCCCGGCTGTACAAATCGGATGAGATGGATATCTCATCACAAAAGTACTTCGACTTTGACCCGGCTGTTTACGATACCGTCGACTATCAGAAACTTCTGTCGATCAACTCCGGTGCTGCCGGATACCTTACCTCACACAATCTGCCTTTCCTGCACCCGTTTTATCAGCTCTCAGCCGACTCGAACCAGTTGTGGCTTACCGGTGAAGGGATCGCCCAGGCCCGGGCCCTCGACAAATCGGGATACGACCAGATCGTGAACGGGTACAAGGTGGGTTTCTCCAATCGCACGGAGTCGTGGCTTCTGAATGCGAAATTCCGGATTGGCGGTTTTTCGTTCGGGTTCCAGACATGGTATAATAGCCGGGGATCGCTCACACAATACACAGATACATATGTGCCCGGATCCGACAATGGTTTTAACTGGGTACCGCAGTTATCCTACTTTTTTACCCGGTATGAGACCAATCTGGGAGAACGCATCTACCTTTCAAATATCACCACCTATAAAATACATGTACTCACTGAGGACTCCCGGTTCGTATATGTGACGAACTATGCCAGGGGTGATAAAAAACTGGCCGATCTGGTGGATAGCGTACCTCCTGCCTGGATCACCCAATACGCCTATGAATTATCAAAACAGGCACGTAATGAACTGAAAGTGGTCTATACCCCATCCACGCGGTTCGATCTTGTTTCAGGGCTGGAGATCCGCAACAGTACGCTGCAGGGCAGTTATCTGTTCAGCGCAACGCCCACTCCGCAGGATTCTGCCACCCTCAATCCGCAACCAAAAGGAGGCAATACTTTTAATGTATGGGACGTGGGGCTTTATACACAGGCTACATACCGCCCGTTTAAGCAGTTCAGGTTCACCATGGGTATGCGTTATGACTACAACCAGGTTCGTAATTCAGGGGGATTCGGAAGCACGCTGAGTCCGCGTATCGCTGTTGTGTATACTCCAGGGAGATTTACTCTGAAAGCGATCTATTCGCGCGGGATCATGAATGTATCCAATTGGACAAAGTATTCCACGGCCGGGAACAGAATTCCCAATCCCACCCTGGGAACGGAGAATATCAGGAATTTCGAGGTCAGCGTAGGATACAGGCTCAATAATCTCCTCCATGCCGAGGTGGTCGGATACTACGACGTGATTGACGACGTAGTGGGAACGATCCCGGTAGAAGGAAATCCCGGCAGAAACCAGAACGCCAACATCGGAAAGTTCAGGATAGCCGGTCTCCAGGCAATAACCACCTTCAGATATGAGTCGTTCAATGCCTGGTTTAATTACACCTATTGCCATCCTCAGCAGGTATACTCTGAAAAGGGAGATGTAAACAACCGGGTTGGCGACATTGCCAGTCATCAGTTCAATGTTGGCGCCAATAAAAAGTTCTTCGACCAGCTCAATATAAACCTTCGCCTCAATTTCACGGGCAACCGGCCGGTCGGACCTGGTACATCGGTACCCCTCAACACAGCAGATTTCCCTGCCATTGCGATCCTGAACGGCGCCATCAGCTATGGGAACGACAAACTGGTTCCGGGGCTCGACCTTCAGGTTGTATGCAACAACATTCTCAATACCCGCTATTACCATCCCGGAACCAAGAATGCCGACGGCTTCCTCAATCCTACGGAAATCCTTCAGCGTGACAGACATTTTGTGGTCAGGGTCATATATCATTACTGATGACAGAATTCAGAAAGATAACCGATCCCGGTTTTATCTGGGGAGCCCTTTTCGAACCCGTCCGGAAAAAAAACGTCATGAAGGAGGGAATGCGCACCGTGATCTTTGGCAGCACCACAGCCGGAGAACTTGTACTAAGGTCGCTGGCTGCCCTGGAGGAGAAACATCCGGAACGGCTCAACCTGATCGCCATGGTCACCGACGACCCGCTGGACCCGGCCACGCAGATCTCTGTCAGGAAACGAATCTGGAATGAATATAAGCCGGAAGAGATGCAGCAGCTGCGCGACAAGGTGATCCTGACCTGTATGACTGTTGGAATAACCTGCTACACCGGCGGGATCAAAACATCCGTGTTTCATGATATTTACCGTCAATGGAACCCTGATCTCGTCATCGTCTGCTGCTTCGGGCAACTGATCGACCATTTTCTCTTCAATTATCCCCGGTGCGGGATGTACAACTTTCATCCCTCCGATCTTGCGGCAAACATAGGCGCTGGCCCCAAACCCTTCGAACATACCATCAGTGAAGGGCGTACCACATCCGTCATGATCATCCACAGGGTCAACGAAAAGATCGATGCAGGGCCGATCATAGGTAAGTCACCACCCATCAACATCTGCCTGGAAAACGGACAATACCCCGAAAGCTTGCTGACACTTCAGGAAAAGATACCCGCCATATGCGGATGGATGAGTGTGGAGTTGACAGAGACATTAAACGGGATGGCTGCCGCGGGGATACATCAGCCGGTTGAAAGGATCGATTTCGATACCCTTGTTCCTGAAAACATCAAACAAATATTAATGAAACCTGCCGTCAATGATCCCGGGGCCTGTTACGAACTGCCACCTCATCACCTGATCTGCTGACAACCTGATAAAAACATGGGAAGCTGGATTTTACGCATACTGAATATCAGGAAAGAAGAACAGAAATCTGTTTACATCCTGATGCTTTTTTCCTTTTTCATCGGCCTTTCCCTTACCTTTTACTTTACAGCGGCCAACGCTATTTTCCTGAAGCATTTTGCTCCCGGAATGATCTCCCTCTCCTATATCTTGTCGGGCATCATGGTCTATGTTGCCTGGTGGCTTCTTTCGCGGCTCGACCGCCGGCTTACCTTGCCAAGGCAGATCCTGGTTAAGATCATGTTCGTGTTCATTTCTGTTGTAATCATCGGTACCGGAGTATGGCTGTATGATTCACCGTGGCTGGCCTTCGTACTGTTTACATGGATCAGGGTCATGGTTTATATCACGGTGATCACCTTCTGGGGTCTGGCCGGAAGACTTTTCAACATCAGGCAGGGGAAAAGGATTTTCGGACTCATAGGCATCGGCG
>CAYWHQ010000367.1:0-3547 GCA_964457665.1 uncultured Prolixibacteraceae bacterium
TGGTGGGTCTTAACCTTATGTTTTAATACAAAAACCGACGATCATGAAAAATATCACATATCTTGCCGTCATCGTAAGCCTGGCTATTACCTCCTGTACCAAGATGCTCGATGTGGAACCGGCGCAATCGATTTCAGCCGACCAGGCGATCAAGGATAAGTCGGGGGTGATCAAAGCCATCACCGGGTCCTATTATTCCCTGCACGACGTGGGGAACTATGGCCGGAACCGGATCCTCGTGGAGGACCTTGCCGCGGATAACCTTGTCTGGACAGGTACCACACGCGACTACCAGCAGGTAGCCGAAAACCTGATTGCATCCGACAACGGGATCATCGAGGGGATATGGGCATCCAACTACGATTGCATCAACCGCGTCAACAATGTCCTCGACCGGATAGGCGGGATCACCATGCCGGACGAAGAACGCAACACCTATACCGGCGATGCGCTGTTCCTGAGGGCTCTGTCTCATTTCAACCTGCTGATCTATTTCGGAGGAGTTCCCGTCAAGACCCGCCCGACGTCGGATCTCACCACGATAAACCAGGCCCGGAACACCCCTGATGAGGTGTTTAACCAGGTGATCAGCGATCTCCTGCAAGCGGAGAACCTGCTCCCGCCCAGCCGCACGGCAGGATGGGCAAGCTCTTTCAGCGCTTCGGCCCTGCTTGCCCGCGTTTACCTGACACGGTTTCACCACAGCGGTGATCCGGCGATTGCCCTGCTCGCTGTTGATAAGGCCGGGAGGGTCATCCAGGAGGGAGGGTACAGCCTGGCGCCGGACTATGCCGGCCTTTTCACGGGAAATACCACCGAATCCATCTTTGAGGTGATCTTCGACCCCCAGAACTACAACCGGCTCGCACAATATTTTTTCCCGGTCAGCCTCACCGGACGCTACGAGGTGGCCCCCGATACCAATTTTGTCAAAGTGTTTACCGCACCCGACACTTCCAGGTTCCGTTCCTCCATAGCCTTCGATGATAAGAACCTTCCTTATGGATTTAAGTACAGGGATATCGTGTCGGGTACCGACCGTGTCTTTGTTCTGCGTCTTGCCGAGATGTACCTCATCCGGGCCGAAGCGCTGGCCTGGACCAATGGGGATGCGCAGCAGATCCGTGCCGATATCAATGTCGTCCGGCTGCGTGCCGGACTGGAACCTACCACGGCTGCCAGCATCCCGGAACTGAAAATGGTGATTGAGAAGGAGCGACGGCATGAGTTCGCCTTCGAGGGGCAGCGGTGGAGCGACCTGGTAAGAACCAAACGGGCTACAACGGTGCTGGGGATCAGCGAAAACTACACCCTGTTCCCCATCCCGCTCAGCGAACTACAGACCAATACGCTGATGACCCAGAATCCCGGTTATTGATTTTTCATCCACAGAAAAGAAACCCGATATGAAAAGAGTTTTGTTTATATTAATTGTTGCGCTGGCAGCCTTGTTCACAGAATCAGGCTGCAAGGAGAAGGAGTTGGGGACACCCCTTGCCAGCACCGTGGCCAATTTCGAGTATACCGTAACCAATGAAGGCTATGCTCCCTGTGTGGTCACCTTCACCAACCTGTCGCTGAATGCCACCGGCTACCTGTGGGACTTCGGCAACGGACAAACCTCCTCCGAACCGAATCCGTCTGCCACCTACGACACACCGGGCCTCTACAATGTTAAGCTGACCACTCTGCCGGTCAACGTCGTCTATTATAACCAGGAGGTGAAAACCCTTGTGGTGAATATCAAGGACCCGGCTGCCGGCCTTACCCAGGTGCTCTATTACACCTCCAGGGGGACCCCGGGGAATGGCCATATGGTCATTCTGAACGACCAGGCCCCGCTGGTGCAGGACTTTGTTCCGCTCGACATGTCGAGACCCTATGGGATCACGGTCGACACCGCACACCGGAAAGTCTACATTGCCGATTATTCCAACCAGATCATCTACCGTTTTGATCCCGATGGAAAATTGCCGGAAAAGATCCTGGATGCCTCTGTTCCCGGACAGGAGATCGTTGGCGATGCCCAGGGGATGTTTGTGCTGGGCGACAAGCTCTACTGGGGAAGAACCGGGGGCATCTACCGGGCCAACCTCGACGGAACCAATCCTGAAGTCTTTATCAACACCGGCGGTAATCCGCCCGAGTACCCCATCGACATGCAGTACGATCCGGCGACAGGTAAGATTTACCTGGTCAACGACAAGGCCGACTTCAGCGGGGGTTTCTGGTCGGTCAACTTCGATGGTACGGGCCTCACCGAGATCATCCCGGATGTGGACGGGACTGCCCTGGAGATGGATTTTGAACAGGGCAAGGCTTACCTGGTGCTCTACGGGTCGGAAGGTACTGTAGCTCCTGAGAACGGGATCTTCATGTGCAATCTTGACGGAACAGCCCTTACGAAAATCGGCGAATACGGAACCAAAGCCACCTGGGGGATCACGATCGATTACAAGCGTCACAAGCTTTTCTGGAGTTACAAGATCTCAAACGCAGCTCCTGATGGAAAGATCATACGTGCCAATATGGACGGATCCAATCCGGAGGACTGGATCACCGGCGTCAGCCCCCATGCCATGACGGTGGTGTGGATCAAACTTTAAAAAAAAAGGCCCGGGTTACGGGCCTTTTTTCATGGGATGAAGTGATTATCTGACCAGCATCATCTTTCCTGTCTTCATTTCGTCGTTGAAGCGCAGGGTATAGAAATAGACACCGGCAGGCAGATGCCGTCCGCTGAACTGAATGGCATGGTCTCCTTTTGATTGCGTGCCGTCGACCAGGGTTGCCACGGTATTTCCGACCAGGTCGGTAACCTGCAGTGTCACATGGCCGCTGGCGGGGAGGCTGTAGCGGAAGGTTGTCAAATCGGTAAAGGGATTGGGCCTGTTGCGGTCAAGCTGCAGTCCGCCTGAATGCAGCCCCGGGTCATCCATGCCGGTTATGAGCGCCTGATAAGCCTCCTGGGCGGCCGCCATGTTGTTCAGCATGGTCTGCTCATCGGCCCCGATGGCGATGGCATAGTAGACATCGAACGAGGCATCCGGCTCAACCGGCACTTCAGCCTGGGAGGTGATGGATACAGGGCCGTCGGCGGTGGTGGAGACATACTGGGGCATAATGGTTCCGGTGTGCATCCAGGTCCAGTAATCTTCGTCCACAGAATAGCCGTCGTACCATTCGAACGAAAAGAGCGAACTCAGTGGGGCCGACAACAGCTTGATGCCCATGTTGGTCTGGTTGCCGCGGTGAAACCTGATCACCTTTTCGTCCTCTTTATAGGTAACGGTATCAAATCCATACTCCTCATCAATGTATGGGATGATATCGAGCCCTGCCCTGGCCTGGAGAAGCGCCGATTCATTGTTGGTGATGTGGAACCGGATGACGGTGAAAGCGCCGCTGGTCCATCCGTAGGCTTGTTGTTTCACGAGCACATCCGGAGGATCGCCCGAATAGGCATTGTTATAAACCCCATAGATCTCAAAATCGCTCAGCGTTGGATTGGTAACCAGCATGGTGGGCTCTTCGACAATAAAGACAT
>CAYWHQ010000368.1:0-1064 GCA_964457665.1 uncultured Prolixibacteraceae bacterium
GGGCATAAAGATCTGTCCTGAAGGGTAACAGAAAACCTGCCAGCAGTAAAACAAATAATGCGGATGACTGTTTCATCAGTAAATTTCAAAATGGTTATTCTTCAGGGCCGTCTGGTAAACATCCTCCTGCATTCGTGTGAGAAGCGTCACCTTTCGTTTGTTCAGAATGATATCCCTGATGCGGTTTTTCACAAGGTCAACCGGGGCGGCCTCTCCTTTCAACCGGTATTCCGAGATGCTGACTAGGTAAACCGAAACTGAATCCTGTACCTCTGTTTCACGACGGGAACGGAGGAACTCTGCAGGATCGGCAACCCTTAACGGGATCTCCTGGATCAGGTCATTGAAAAACCACCAGACACTGTCGTCAAGATGGTAATCGCCGCCGGCCTTTATACACAATTCAGCAATCCTGTCGGAGCCGTCCTGCGTCTGAAGCCGCATCAGATGGCGAATCCCGGAGATCTCCCTGCTCCTGACAGGCAACCTCACATACCTGAATCTCAGCACATTCTCCCAAAGCGGGAATCCGGCCGGATTGGCATCGTAATAACCCATGATCTCAATATCGGTGACCAGGGTATCCAGTTTTTGCCTTACAAGTTCATTCTCATATGCATAGATAGCCAGCGATGTTTCGTACTCTTCAAGTTGACGGGAGAAGTCCATGTCGGGTGTGGAAAGGTTGTTCTTGGCCTGGCGCACCATCAGTCGTTCGCGGATCCAGTTCTCGATATAGCTGCGGGTAATATTTATACTGTCGGCCGCAGGAGTGCCCGGGGGAATGATGCCTGCAACGTCGGATTCATAAAGGTACTCGTCATGAACCCGCGCCAGTATCCTTTCATTATCCTTCCGGAAGAACCTGGTGCAGGAAGAGAATGCTATGATAAGCAGGATTAGTATGGCAAGATTTCTCAAGGATGCTATTTTATCCTGGCAAGAACCTCCCTGTTCACTACCACAGGGTATTTCTTCCGCAGTTCCGAAATCCACTCTTTTTCCAGGTAGTTCTGGTAATCAGCCGTCACAAGCCCCCTGGCTTCGCTGAGCGCCCTGGGTTC
>CAYWHQ010000368.1:1074-3532 GCA_964457665.1 uncultured Prolixibacteraceae bacterium
CGTAGACGAAAACGAGGGAGCTGTCGGTTCTGATGTCTCCTGAAAAGCCGGTTTTCCAAGGTATGCTGTCGATCAGGGCATTATCTTTCCTGGAAAACTTGCCGCTCTCCACGTACAGGATACGGGTGGTATCGTTATTCATCTCTTTGAGAATATCTGCATCGCTCAGCCCGCTGGTGATAAAATTCCGGATTTTCTGGGCCATCGAGGGTTCCATTACATTATAAATGCTTGCATCCAGACGGGTGTCCCACATATAGCTGGTGCTGTTTTTCTGGTAAAAGTCCTTGAGGCCTGTCGTATCTTTGACCGCTTTTGACCAGACATTCTGGTCGGTGAGGTCGAACAGCAGAATGCCATCTCTGTATTCCTGCATCAGCGCCCTGAATTCGGGATATTTTTGCTCAAGGTTGGTATTTTCATACTTGATAAGGTTATCGTCCCTGAATTCCTCATAGAGCTTCCTGACATGAAACTGAAGGTTCTCGGGTTCACGTTTCCTCTGTTTGGATGCAAGATAATCGGCAAAATCGCGCTGCCGGTAGTTGAGGTTCCCTATTTTAAATAGAACTTCTGTTTTGGTCTTTGCGAGGGTGGGATCCCATTTTCCGAAGAAGATGCTGTCGGTGACCAGGGGAATAAAGGTTTCCAGTGCGGCAGGATTTTCGGTGAATCCGTATTCTTGCTTCACGCGGTTGACCACGGCAATCCGGCTGAGATTGGCACGGCCATCGCGGGTGACCTTTTGTTTCAGCTCACCTTTAACTTCGTCGAAAGGTTTTATCTGGTTGCGCTCCACAAGTTTCAGTATATGCCATCCATATTGTGTCAGTACCGGAGCAGTGTAATCGCCCGGATTTTTCAGATCATAGATGGGTTCAATGAATTCGGGAACAAGCCGGTTCACTCCTCTTTTGGGGAGTACGCCTCCCTTTGCGGTTGAACCCTTGTCGTCGGAGTATTGTCGTACGAGGTCTTCAAACTTTTCGCCCGACCGGAGCAAACCATAAATGGAGTCAATCCTCATTTGGACCTTCATCGAGTCGTTGGCCGAGGCGCCTCTGGGTATCATCATGTAGATGTGTGCAACCACGAAGTCGTTAAGCGCTTCGCGTTTTTCCTTCACTTTGATGATATGGTAACCGTAGTCGGTACGGATGATCGGGGAGATATTGCCCGGCGTAGTGTTGTATGCTCCGGTCTCGAAGGCATATACCATATCGAAGATGTTGAAGTAGCCCAGATCGCCCTTGTTACCCCGGATGAGCGGATTGTGCTGGCTGGCTGCCTTATCGCGTGCGGAAGGGTCCTCTGAATGAGAAACGGCAAGGGCTTCGAACGATTCGCCCTGCTTCAGACGCAGCATAACTTCCGAGGCTTTCGTGTATGCGGCGAGGGTATCTTCAGGTGTGGCATCAGGTTTAAGCCGGAAGAAGATATGACTTGCCCTCAGATCGTTTTTGGACCGCTGATAGGCTTCAAGCACAAGCCGGTCGATCGTTGCTTCATCTGTCAGGTACGGCTTGGCCAGCTGATCCCTGTAACCCTGAAGTTCTTTACGGAAGGAAGTAACCGTATCAAGCCCAAGCTCCTCCGCCTGCCTGACCTTCAGTTTAAAGTTGATGAAAAGGTCAAGGTACTCGTTGATGGCTTTGCTGTCGATCGGTTCATTCCTGACGTTGTTTTTCTGGTAGATCGACATGAATTCGCCCACTGTGACCCTTTTTCCTGCAATGGTCATCAGCACATCATCGTTTCCTGCCTGGGAGAAAACCCCCGCTGCCCGGAGCAGCAGGAAGAGGGTTAAGGATAATCTGAATAAACTGTACTTCATAGGTTGATCCGTTAAAATTATCTACTGTAATTGGGTGCCTCACTGATAATGGTCACGTCGTGAGGGTGACTCTCCACCACTCCTGCTGAGGTTATCTTGATGAACTTTGCTTTCTGGAGATCGGGTATGGTTGAACTGCCGGTATAACCCATTCCTGCCCGGAGACCGCCCACCATTTGATATATGACCTCAGAGAGTGTGCCTTTGTAGGGTACTCTTCCCACGATACCTTCAGGAACCAGTTTCCGGATGTCATCCTCCATATCCTGGAAATACCTGTCTCTGGATCCCTGCTGCATGGCCTCAATGGAGCCCATACCTCGATAGGTCTTGAATTTTCTTCCTTCAAAGATGATGGTTTCGCCGGGGGATTCATCCACCCCGGCAAAGAGTGAGCCGGCCATGACCGACCAGGCTCCGGCAGCAATGGCTTTGACAATATCGCCGGTATACCGGATCCCGCCATCGGCAATAACCGGGATCCCAGTTCCCCTGAGGGCTTCGGCGACAGCATGGATGGCTGTAAGCTGCGGTATCCCGATGCCGGCGATGATGCGGGTGGTGCATATAGAACCTGGCCCGATACCAACCTTTACCGCATCGGCGCCGATCCTTGCCAGATCC
>CAYWHQ010000369.1:0-3518 GCA_964457665.1 uncultured Prolixibacteraceae bacterium
AACCCGGGGTAATGGTGCATGAACTGCTCCGAAATGCCCGGCAGCTTTGGTTCGAGCAAGGAGAGGTAAAAGCCGGCAAGATCATCGCGGATAGCTTGCGGCAGGTCAGCTTTGGCGTCGTACAGCAGGGAGGCGACATCATATTGCAGCGGTCCGCGGCGCCCCCCCTGGTAATCGATAAACCATGGCCGCTCCCCATGGATCATGATGTTACGCGACTGGAAATCGCGGTACATGAAAAACCCGGAGGAGGCTTCCAGTAAAAAACCGGCCAGACTTAAAAAGTCGTTTTCAAGATCCTGCTCTCCAAAGGTCACCCCGCACGGTTTCAGAAAATAATACTTGAAATAGTTCAGATCCCACATCATCGACTGCCGGTCGAAAGCTTCCCGCGGGTAACAACGGCTGAAATCGAGCAAAGCCGGTCCCTCCGTCTGAAAGCGAAGCAGCCATTCGAGCGATTCCCGGTAATAACGGAGGGCCATCCCGGGCAAAGAAGGATCTTCGTCACGCTGTTGGCGGAGATACCCGAAAAGGGTCAGGTCACCAAGGTCGGAAAGCAGGTAGCATCGGTCTCCCGGAGCAGCGGCCAGCAGTTGTGGCACAGGAAAACCAGCCTGGCGGAAGGATCCGGTAAACGACAGGAAGGCCTGATTCTCCCTGACATCTTCGTTGATCACGCCCACGGCGGATACGTTTTCCGCAACAAGCCGGAAGTATTGCCTGGCGGAACCAGACGCTGCAAGCGGTTGAACGGATTCCGGAACAACGCCGAAGCGCTGCCGGAACAGCTCCCGTATTTGATGTGTGTTCATATGCGTCGGGAATCAATTCGGAATACATAGGGCAATATGCCTGATTTAAGTTGCACGACCGGCAAAAACATCCCCCGGGAAATCTTCTGCCTTTCATAGAGGCCGATTTTAATATGCCGGCGCGATTCCCTGTGGGTATAGTTTTCCTTTTTGGGTAGCATCAGATTGAACAAACGTTCTTGGGTATCCTTCGAAGTGGAGAGTATGACCAGGTGGTGGCTCCGGCTTACGCCACCGAGCCAGCCGGGCATGGGTGGAAATTGTGGTGGCGGTGAAACCACAATTTGAAGTCCAGAATGGGAAATTGACCAATTCACCTTGTCCCATTCGCCCCGGCTTCCATCATTATGCCGTACACCATCTTTCATATCAGGCTCCAAGCCAATGGGTTGTCGTTCGATTGGTTCCGTAAGGGAAAAAATACTGAGGTGGTGTTTGCTGGCTAAACCAGGTTTATGCCAGGCGGTGGCTACATTCGAATCCAGAATATCCTTAAAATAAGTGTCTTCCATGCCATGTTTTTAAACCATGATCACCTCCACGGGGTCGTGAAGGTAGACCAGATATTTTTCCACTTTCCGGTATCCCATGCTGGCCAGCAGGTTACCGTAATGATCGACCTGATCGCGGTGGAAGTCCTCCTTTCTGCCAGATTTATATTCGATGATGGCGGTTCGCTCCCCGAGAGCAACGACCCGGTCGGGACGGAACATCTCCCCGCCGGGGGTGATGATCCCGGCCTCATTCCTGACCTTTGCATCCGCTGAATAGAAAGGTTCGAGCGCAGGATGGCCGACCACCTCTTTCAGGATCCGGGCAATGGCAGGGAGTTGTTCGCGGGTGACCAGTCCACGGATCAGGGCCCTGTTCAGGCATGCGTCCGGTCCGCCGGCTGTGTTCAGTCCTCCCAGGATCTCATGGAGGATGTTACCCTGTTCCCGTGACGGTGCGGTATCCATTTCGGGCCAGCCGCGGGGAGCCCTTCTGCGAAGCCTGATCCCTGCATTCCGGTCGCGGGATATCATGACCTGAGCAGAAACAGCGCCGGAGGGAGGTGGTCCGGATGGTTCTCTTTTTTCGGGAATGCCCGTTTCGTAGTGATCTTTCCCCTCTTCCCACTGGCCGGTCGATTGCAGGAATCCGGCCAGAAATGCCTTCACGGAGCGAAAGGCCCGTATGGGTAAAGCAGGCCGGACCGTCAGCACATAAAGCCGTCCGGAGGGCCGCGTCATGGCCACGTAGAAGAGATTCACCAGATCAAGCATCGCCCGGTCTGCTTCCTCTGTGCGCTTTTCCCGGTAGACGGTTTGCTCCATGAGCTTTCCTGCGTGCACATACGTGACCGGAAGCTGAAATTCCCCGTCGGCTTCCAGATCCAGCCACAGGAATGCGCCGGAGGTTTTTACCTCAGTCACCGCGAAGGGGTAAATCACCGCGGGAAACTGCAGTCCTTTCGCCTTGTGTATGGTCATCACGCTGACCGCATCCATGCCTTCGGGGATGATGATTGAACGCTTCTCCTTCACGGTTTCCCACCATTCGAGAAATGCCGGGACGTTGCTGCTTCCCTTTCCCGAAAAATCGATCACGGCATCGAGAAAAAACTGAATATAGGGATCGGGAACGGGCAGGGAGAAGATACGGATCAGCTCTTCGGTCAGATCATACAGTGTAAGCGAAAGGAGATGACCGGGATTGATGCCGGGGCAGATCCGGCTGATCATGGCCTGGAACCTTTCGCCATGGATGCCGGCGGAAGCGACCTCGCGGAATAGTTCGTGCGGATCGTCCTCCATGCTCCTCCGGAGCCGGATGTAATTCAGGAGCGCTGCCTGATTGATGAGGTTGGCCGGTTCGTGCAGGTACTTCATGAAGCCGGTGATAAAATTCACCTCCGGGGAACCGGATAGGAGCAGCGACTCGGCCGAAACCACGGGAATGCCGGCCAGCACAAGACGTTTCGCGATCCATGATGCTTCTGACCCGGCGCGGCAGAGGATGGCGATGTCGCGGTGCATGAATCCGTCGTTCCCCAGCGATGCGATGATCCGCAGGATATGGTCCAGGGTTTGGTCAGCAAGCGGGACGCCGCTCTCTTTACCGGGCAGAAAGCGGATGCTGACATAACCCGCAGGCGCATCGGGGGCCGCCGACTGCTCGACCTGGTCATAGACCTTCTTCATACCGGAAGGCAGGATGCCACGCAACCATGTGAAAAGCTGGTTGTTGAATCTGATGATGGCCTGTCCCGACCGGAAATTGGTGCCGAGATTGTCCTCTACGGCGTGATCCAGAAGAACGCGCTCCCGTTGCCGGAGTATCGGGTCCTTTTCGCTGCCGGGCACCCGCGGAAGTGTGGTGAACTGGTCGGCGTCGCCTCCCCGGAACCGGTAGATAGCCTGTTTCCCGTCGCCCACCACCAGGCAGAAATAACCTCCTGCCAGGGCGTTCTCCACGAGGGGAAGCAGGTTGAGCCATTGCAGCCTGCTGGTATCCTGGAATTCGTCGATCAGGATGTGATGGTATTTTTCGCCCAGCCTTTCATAAATGAAGGGTACCGGTTCGTTCATGACGATTCCGGCGATCCTTCGGTTGAACTCGGAAATATGAATCCTGTTCTGTTGCCGGTTGAAGGCATTCATAAGCTGTTCGGTCTCCCGGAGCACCGCCAGCGGGTAAATGGTGCCGGCCATCAAACGGTGA
>CAYWHQ010000370.1:0-3518 GCA_964457665.1 uncultured Prolixibacteraceae bacterium
GACTGGATGACTGGTTCCGGACTGCTTTATCTGAAGGAGAATGTTCCCCAGGTGGGCACCATCTTCACCACCCACGGAACAGTGATCGGCCGGACTATTGCAACGAACAATCTCCCTCTCTACCGCGACATTGAAGGGTACAATGGCGACTCCATCGCAAGGCAATTTGGACTGATATCGAAGTATTCGCTGGAAAAGATAAGCGCGAAGGAAGCTGATACGCTTACAACGATCTCAGAACTCACGGAGGCTGAATGCCGGCATTTTTTAACCGTGGAGCCTGATGTCATTACACCCAACGGCATTGATGATACCCTGGTTCCCGCAAGAGAAGCCTACAATGAGAAAAGGACCCTGGCAAGGAATAAACTGCTTGAGGCCGCTTCCTGTCTGACCGGCCAGGAGTTGCCCCCCGGAAGCATTCTGGTACTTCACAGTGGCCGGAATGAATTCCGGAATAAGGGAACGGATGTCTTTATCGAATCGTTGAAACAACTCAACGATAATCAAAAGCTTCAGGGAACAGTCGTGGCTTTTATCGCAGTTCCGGGTTATCAGATCGGTCCCCGGAAAGAGCTTCGTGAGAGGATGGACCGGCATGATGCCGGTAAACCAAGGCAAGGTGAGTTTCTGACCCATATACTCCAGGAACCAGAAAACGATATCATTCTCAAAAAACTCAAAGAAAGCGGTCTCAATAATGCTCCCGCCGACCGGGTGAAAGTGGTTTATATCCCTGTATATCTTGACGGACGCGATGGCATCTTCGATTTGCCCTATCTCGATCTTCTCATTGGATTTGACGGGACCATATTCCCTTCATACTATGAACCATGGGGATATACCCCCCTTGAGAGCCTTGCATATCATATTCCCACAATCACTACGAACCTTTCAGGGTTTGGGCAGTGGTTGCTTTCGATTTACCCGAATATCAGGGATTGTATTTCAGTTGTAAGCAGGGATGACGACAATGATGCTGAAGTGGTTCAGGAGATCGTCAGGATCATCGTGAATTGCAGTCTGAAGACGGAAAAGGAGATCATAAGGATCAGAAAAAAAGCCTATGAGATCTCCAGGTCGGCAATTTGGAAGAATCTCTTTGTGCATTACAGGGAGGCATATGCCGATGCTATTTCCAAAGCAGCCGAGCGATCTGATCAGTACCTTGCCAAGCAACCTTTGCAAATCCCTTCGATGGTTAAAACGCTCGTCGAGATTAAACCTGAATGGAAGAAGGTACTGATACAGCAACGGCTTCCCGAAAACCTTAAAAGCCTGGAGCGGATTGCGAAAAACCTTTGGTGGTCGTGGAATTATGAGGGCTCGGAGTTATTCGAGATGATCCATAATGAGCGTTGGTACCAGCTAAAATTCAACCCGATAGCACTGATCGAATCCCTGACCCTTCAGGAATTGCAGGAACTCAGCATCAACGAACGTTTTGTCAGCAAACTGAAAAAGGTTACCTCGCACTTCGATGCATATATGTCGCGGGCCAGCGATAAATTGCCGGACATCATTGCCTATTTCAGCATGGAGTTCGGTTTGCATGATACGATAAAAATCTACAGCGGTGGTCTGGGAATGCTTGCCGGGGACTATCTCAAGGAGGCAAGTGATTCGAATGCCAACATCATTGGTATCGGCTTATTATACCGGTACGGCTATTTTCAGCAGAACCTTTCTATTTTCGGCGATCAGATCGCGGTCTACTCCCCCCAGAAGTTCACACATCTCCCGTTGCTCCCGGTGCGCGACCAGGATGGTAAATGGCTTAAACTCTCCTTTGTGCTTCCAGGCCGGACTATGTTCGCGAAGATCTGGCAGGTTGATGTAGGCCGGGTGCCGTTATATCTTCTTGATACAGATATCGAAGAAAACCAGGATATCGACAGGGGAATCACGCACCAGCTTTATGGAGGTGACCTGGAGAACCGTTTACGGCAAGAGATGCTGCTCGGTATTGGCGGAATACGCATGCTGGATGCCATGCAGATAAAGCCAACCCTGTATCACAGCAACGAAGGTCATTCTGCTTTTATTGGACTGGAAAGGCTCAGGAAATTCATTCAGAATGAAAAGCTGACATTCCCGCAGGCAGTAGAAGTGGTGAGGGCTTCAACCCTGTTTACTACCCATACACCGGTTCCTGCGGGCCATGATGCTTTCCCGGAAGAGCTGATGCGGCGATATCTGCCCCATTACTATGAAAATCTGAATATTACCTGGGATGAATTCATGAACCTGGGAAAAATGATAGATAACGATCCGGGTGAAAAATTCTCAATGAGCGTACTGGCCGCAAAGCTTTCACAGGAGATCAACGGTGTCAGCCGCATTCATGGAAGGGTTACAAGGGAGATGTTTTCCAGAATGTATCCGGGCTACTTTCCGCATGAACTGCATATGGGGTATGTTACAAACGGTGTCCACTTTCCTACATGGACAGCCAAGTCATGGCAACTCCTCTACCAGAAGACTTTTGGGGAAGGTTTCACCGACGACCAGTCAAATCCGGAATATTGGCGGAAAATTCTGGATGTCGATGACCAAACGGTATGGAAAACAAAACTGCGCCAGAAGGAGCAGCTGACTCAATACCTTGTCGGACGGGTCTATGATGAGATGACCACCCGTCACGAAAATCCCAAGGTCATTTTCAAGGTACGGGAAGCCTTCCGGCCCGAAGCGCTGACCATTGGCTTTGCCCGGCGTTTTGCTACTTATAAGCGGGCGCATCTCTTGTTCAGCAACCTTGACCGCCTGTCGAGGATCGTCAATAATAAGGAGATGCCTGTTCAGTTTCTGTTTGCGGGGAAGGCCCATCCGCATGACAAAGCCGGCCAGGATCTTATCAAACGGATATTCGAGATATCGCGTCAGCCCGAGTTTATTGGACGGATCCAGTTCATCGAGAATTATGATATGGAATTGGCAAAATATCTTATCCGGGGAGTGGATATCTGGCTGAATACGCCCACCCGGCCGCTGGAAGCCAGTGGTACGAGCGGTGAAAAGGCTGTGATGAACGGGGTGGTCAACTTTTCCGTGCTGGATGGATGGTGGGCGGAGGGATACAGGAAGGATGCCGGTTGGGCCCTGGCAGAGTTGCCTACATATAATAACCAGCAGTTCCAGGATGAGCTGGATGCCGAAGAGATTTACACCATTCTGGAAGAGGAGATCATACCGCTCTATTATCAGCGCGATGAAAACAACGTTCCCGTGAAATGGGTGGGGTATATTAAAAACACCATTGCTGAAATTGCCCCGCATTTTACCATGAAACGGCAACTCGATGATTACACAAGACTTTACTATTCGCGAATGATCAAGCGGACCAAAGTAATAACCGGACGGAATTACGAGATGGCACGCCATATCTCCTCCTGGAAAAGAAAGGTTCAGCGGGGATGGGAAGGTATTGAGGTGTTGTCAGTAAATATTCCCAACTCTAACAAGAAACCACTCTCCCTTGGAGAAACATTCAAAGCTGAAATAATCCTGAACCTCAA
>CAYWHQ010000371.1:0-3515 GCA_964457665.1 uncultured Prolixibacteraceae bacterium
AACCTGGCAGTATGGCTCCTCATCCAGGCTATACGGGTTATATTTTTCCTGATCAACCGGGCGGATGACGAACTCATTTCATCGGTCATCCACTACTTTGCCCTTCCCGCGTGGCTCCCGGCGCTGACTGCAGAACCCTGGACCCTGCTGAGCTACATGTTTCTTCATGTGGATATCTGGCATATCCTGTTCAACATGCTCTGGCTGTTCTGGTTCGGTAAGATATTCCTGCAGTACCTCACTCCCCGCAAACTGCTCTGGGTGTACCTCGCAGGCGGCCTTTCCGGCGGCCTGGTTTATATCCTTTCCTTTAATGTTTTTCCTGTTTTTTCTGAAAGCCTGCAAGTTTCCCGTGCTCTCGGCGCTTCTGCCTCCGTAATGGCGATCGTGTCGGCCATATCCTTTTATATCCCCGATTACACCATCAATCTTTTCCTTATCGGCAGAATCCGTATCGTGTACCTCGCCGTCATCCTCTTTGTTTTTGATTTCTTCATGATCCCCTCCGGCAATTCAGGTGGGCATATCGCTCATATTGGCGGAGCTCTTTTCGGATTCCTTTATGCCCAGTTTATCCCCAGGGCCGGAAAAAAATTCTCCTTCGGAGGAAAAATGCCTGATTTCTTCAGCAGTTTCAAATCCTCTCCGCGAAAAACAGATCCTCATGTCCGCAGAGAACGGCCGGCTACCGACGAAGAATACAACCGGCAGCGCAATGAGAACCAGAAGAAAATCGATTCAATCCTCGAAAAGATCTCCAGAGGAGGCTACGAAAGTCTGACCAGGGAAGAAAAAGAATTCCTCTTTAAATCCAGCAATAAAAGATAAAACCGGGGATGAGAAAGAGATCAGGGAAACCGTCGCTGCTCCTTATTATTTTACTGATCCTCAATATTTTTGCCGTTACCGGATTGGCAGCCTCCTATGCCGCCTCCTGGATCAATCCTGCAACGAACTGGCTTTTCGCCTTCTTCGGACTCCTTTATCCCGTGCTCCTCGGAGCCAACCTTCTCTTCGTACTCATATGGCTGATCCTCTGGAAGAGGTTCGTGTTCATTTCGCTGGTTGCAATATTGGCAGGTTTTGGCCACCTTCGGTCCCTTTGGCCCCTAAGGATCCCGGAACCTCCCGCTGGCGGCAAACAACCGCTGAAAGTCATGACCTATAATGTTCACCGGCTGTTCGGTACCGATGGAGGATATTCGACACACCAGACAAGGCAGGAGGTGATCGATTTCGTGGCGCAGCACCAGCCGGATATCGTCTGTTTCCAGGAGTTCTATGCACAGGGTAAGGGATACCGTCAGATTCTCGATGACTTCTCGAAACAGACCGGACTGACCTACGTCCATTACCGGAATTACTACCAATTCTGGAACAGCCGTAAGATCAATGCTATTGCCACCTTTTCCAGGTTCCCTATCGTGAATTCAGGATTCTTTATGATCAGGGACCGACTCTGTTATGCCGTCTATACCGACATCGTGCTGTCGGCAGGAGATACCATCCGGGTCTTCAACCTTCATCTCGAATCGATCCATTTCGGAGCTGAGGATTACCGCTACATGTCGAAGATCGGTGATCCTGATATGGATCAGGAACAACTTACCCTCGGCTCCAAAAAAATGTTCTGGAAACTGAAGAATGCATTCATCAAACGTGGACAACAGGTTGGAATCCTGAGAGAATATATTTCCAACAGCCCATATCCGGTGATGGTTTGCGGCGATTTCAACGATCCTCCATTTTCATACACCTATCGGACAATCATGCGGTCGAGAGATCTTAATGATGCATATAAAGCCGCAGGCAATGAACTGATCGGATCCACCTACTCGGGAAAGATTCCCTTTTTCCGGATCGACTATATACTATTTGAAAAGCAATTTCAAGCCTCCGGATACCAGATGCCCCGTCCGGAAATTTCCGACCACTACCCGGTGATCGTCACCCTTCAACGATAACCCGGCGCTTTTATGGATTTCAGGCTAACCTCCGAATTCATTCCGACAGGCGACCAACCTGAAGCCATCCGCCAACTGGCAGAGGGACTGGAAAGAGGCGATCCGGCCCAGGTATTGCTTGGAGTCACCGGCTCCGGAAAAACTTTCACTATCGCCAATGTTATCCAGACCCTTAACCGGCCCGCACTCGTACTTAGCCATAATAAAACCCTGGCAGCACAGCTTTACGGCGAATTCAAACAGTTCTTTCCCGACAACGCGGTCGAATTTTTTGTCTCCTATTACGACTATTACCAGCCGGAAGCCTATGTCCCTCAGACCGACACGTACATCGCCAAGGACGCGTCCATCAACGAAACCATAGACAAGATGCGCCATTCGGCCACCAGATCTTTGCTGGACCGGAAGGACGTCATCATCGTAGCGAGCGTTTCGTGCATTTATGGCCTGGGTTCGCCCGAGTCTTACCGGGAGATGCTGCTGCAGTTGACGACGGGCATGGAGATCACCCGGGAGCAGGTGCTGCGCAAGTTGGTGGAGATCCAGTATGAACGCAATGACACGGACTTCCACCGGGGGACCTTTCGCGTGCGGGGAGACGTTCTGGAAATATTCCCCGCTTACGAGGAGGATCGGGCCATCCGGGTGGAGTTCTTCGGGGACGAGGTGGATGTCATCAGGGAAGTCGATCCCTTGACAGGGAGAGCGACACGCACTGTAGACCAGGTGGCTGTCTATCCTGGAACTCACTACGTCACAAGTCGGGACAACCTGGAACGGGCTGTGAAGGCGATCCGGGACGAGCTTTCCGAAACCGTCGACGCGTTCCGCCGTGAAGGCAGACTCGTGGAAGCCCAACGCATCGAGGAAAGGACCCGCTTCGACCTGGAAATGCTCATGGAACTCGGCTATTGCAGCGGGATCGAGAATTACTCGAGGCACCTCGACGGAAGGCAGGCCGGCGAACCTCCCGCCACCCTGATTTCGTATTTTCCTCCGGACTGGCTTCTATTCATCGACGAGAGCCACATCACCGTGCCCCAGCTCCAGGGCATGTACCGTGGTGACCGATCCAGGAAGGAAACCCTGGTCCGGTACGGGTTCAGGCTCCCTTCCGCCGTGGACAACCGCCCCCTGTGCTTCGAGGAGATCCAGGCAAGGATCAATCAGGTCATCTACGTGTCCGCCACGCCGGGCCCCTATGAGCTGTCGCGGACTCAAGGCGGCATCGTGGAACAGATCATTCGCCCGACAGGACTCGTGGACCCCCTCATCGAGGTGCGTCCCGCCGATTTTCAGGTGGACAACCTCATAGGCGAAATTCGAAAGCGGGTGGCGGCGGGAGACCGGACACTCGTGACCACCCTGACCAAGCGCATGTCGGAAGACCTCACGGAATACCTGGCGGACCTCGGCATTCGAGTGCGATACATGCACTCGGACATCGACACGCTTCAGCGCATCGAACTGGTGAGGGATTTGCGGCTGGGCGAATACGACGTCCTGGTGGGGATCAACCTGCTCCGGGAGGGCCTCGACATTCCCGAAGTT
>CAYWHQ010000372.1:0-3470 GCA_964457665.1 uncultured Prolixibacteraceae bacterium
TGGTTGTGTAACTGTTGCGCTGGCTGTTACCGTTATGGGGGTTGCATCCGTAACGGTCACCGTGAAGGAGCCCGGCGCCAGTCCGCTGATCGAGGAGGTGGTGGCGCCGTTTGACCAGGTAAACGAATAGGGTTCGGTACCATTGCGGACAGTTGCGGTAATCGCACCATTGGAGTTGCCAAAGCAATTCACATGCGTGGTGGTTAATGTCACGCCGAGAATGGGTCCGCAGTCGGAGGTCATCGTGTAATTTGCACTATAATCCCCAGGTCCCACTGCAACAAACGATCCGTTACCATATGTGATACCATTGCTATTAACCCAAACGTCGGAGCTTTTACTTGTCCAGGTGACACCATCCGGACTGGTCATTATATTTATACCACTAACGCCTACAGCTGCAAACAATCCATTACCATAGGTCACTGAAACCCAAGGTGCAGCAGACGAAGCCGTCTGCGTTAACCAGTTCTCCCCATCCGGACTGGTCATCACCTTGTAGGTTCCATTGATTGCCACTGCCACAAACGTGCCATTGCCATAAGTCACGGACATCCATTGACTATTTTCGGCACTTTGAGCAGTCCAGGTGATACCATCCGGGCTGGTCATTACATTGTGGGTTCCACCAAAACCAACCGCAACAAATTTACTGTTGGCATAAACAACTGAGCGCCAACCAGTAGTCGGAGCTGACCGGTTCGTCCAGGTGATGCCATCCGGACTAGTCATGACTACAGGAAATGGATTGTTCGCCGGAGGATATGGTCCCATTAGTCCAACCGCCACAAAAATACCATTGCCATAGGTTACTCCCATCCAATCGGTTATTGTCACCGACCTGGCTGTCCAGTTGATACCATCCGGACTGGTCATTACCCTGTTGTCGCCACTGTTTGCCACGGCCACGAACATACCGTTACCATAGGTTACACATCGCCACTGATTTGCCTCGGCGGCAACTCTACCGGTCCACGTTAATCCATCCGGGCTGGTCATTACCCGGTGGTCGCCAGGGGTTTGATAAGATGCTGAAGCCACGGCCACGAACAATCCGCTCCCATTGACAGCCCCATAAGTTACAGAACTCCAGTAATTACCTTCAGCGCCACCGTGGCTTGTCCATATATTTCCGGCATTGCAGATCTCGGTGGTCTGGCTGTTCGGGTTATTGGAAGCAGTCGTTGTCAGATACATTTCGCCCCCGGCGCTGCCATTGTATTCAAATATCTGAACAGTGTACTCAGTATTGCCCTTTAGATCGGTTACTGTAACGGTATTTCCGGTACCGTTGTACACGCAATAATATCCCGAAGATCCAAGTTGCGATCCTTTTGAAAACCAGGTGGCCGAAGCAGTATAGGTCGTTGCATTAGTCGGGTTGGTGATAGCACCTGTCGCTTCCTTCAGGAAAACGGCACATTTTGCTCCATTGCCCCTCGTCCAGTTGATGGTAAAAGTGGACCCCAGCACGTCGGCAAAAGTAATACCGGAGGCCTGCAGGGTCGGGGGACCGGATAAGGGGGAAGGGGAGGAAGAAGCTGCGGATAGGGTATTGCTCAAGGCAATTTTCGTTCCTAGGGTTAAAATGGCCATTAAAAAGGCCAAAGAGAAGGTAAAACTGTTTTTCATATTTACAGGGTTAATGTTATCCAAAGAAAGTGGCGAAGATATAAAATGACCCGGCATATTATTGCCAAATCAGGTTAGCAAAAGGTTAACAACATGAAATGAAACTTATGAATTACGGATTACGGATTACGAATTACAAGCTGCTGTGCTGATGCCTCGTAAATTTCCTGTTCACCTGTTCACCTGTAATTGCAAAACTCCCTGATCATCTCAACCGGCGTCAGGTAGTTGATCCCGTAGGTGATGATCTCCTTTGATCCGACGCAGCGATCGCCGTGATAGGGATCGTGGGGGGAGTAGCGGCGGTCCTTCATCGCCCGGTTCATCTCCCGGGTGGCCCTTCCGGCACATTCCCAAAGGCCCGGTAGCAGGATGGCTGCCATCGTCCAAAGTAAGACCCTTTTTATGACTCCTCCCTCAATGTCGTGACCAGCTCCTCCCTCATCAGTCGCCGCACAGGGAACCATATCCATGCAAAACTGCTCAGGGAAATCAGCAGCAGGATCAGCAAAAGGGTAAGCCATGGGGTTGCATATGCAGGGGAGACCATGAGTGGAATTACAGCAACCAGGGCAGGAAGGATGCCGGTGGCCAGACCGGCCATCAGAATGCGGGTGTTCCCTTTTACCAGCATACACAATAACTCGCTTTGCCTGAAACCCAGGGCCGTTCGCAGGGCGAGTTCGCCCCTGCGGTCGAGTATGTTTTGCATCACCAGCAATCCGAAGCCAATCGTTCCCAGGATCACGCCCAGAGCGCTCAGCAGCATAAAAACCTCAAGGTAGGTATTTTGTACGGAGTTAAAAGCTGAAAGCCTTTCGGCGGTAGTAGTAATCACAAGACCATAATCGGCCAGCCGGTTCATCAGCAGTTCACGGATTTCATTCGTCCGGTCGGAAGGACCTTTAATCAGCATCACACTGACACCTCTCACCGAAGGAAAGGCATTCCGGAAGGCTTCGGCAGGGATCACCAAATGGCCCTGAAATACAGAGTTGGCAAGCCCGCCAGAGAGGATGACCGGCAATGGGGCGCCATCTTCCCGGTTGTAAACAATCGTATCGCCCACTTTCAATCCAAGACCCCACTGGATCACGGTCTGGTCGGCCACTGCACCAACGGTTCCGGAAGATATGCTGCCCGCCTGTTCCCAGGGCTGGTCAGGATTAATACCCTGAAGGAGTATTGCATATGTAAAAGCTCCCGCCAGCAGGGTATCCCTGAAGTCGATGCCAAGCAGTGGTGGCTGATAGGCGCGGTGGAGGTTAAGACAACTGGCATCCTGTCCGTCGAGTTTTTGAATTGGCAGAAATGTCAACCCCTCCAGCAGTGGTTCGTCCTCAAGACCCAGTTTTTCTCTGCCTTCCGGGGTGCCGGGATTGTACATCAGCGGGATGGTGGTTTCGGCCCAGAAGAGAAATCCGCCAGTCCCGTTGCGCCTGTCGGTCGTATCGGCATAACCCGTCTGCCGGTTGGCGCCTGTCACGATGATGGAGAAGACCCCGAGTGCAAGCATGGTGATGGCGGACAGGGCCCTGGAACGGTCATGCCGGCGTGAGAGCAGCAGACGCAATCCGGCAACCAGGCCGGCAAGCATGATCCCGCCTGCCAGCAGGAAAGGCAGCGGATCGGTCAGGTGGTCTGTCACACCCAGCCAGCCGGCATACAAAAGCGGGCCGGCTATCAATATGAGGGTGAGGATCTTCAGCCAGATGGGTCTGTTCCCGGTTGCCGGCAGTTGAAATCCCGCGGTTCGGATCAGTGGAATCAACGGCCGTTTGAGATTCCGGAAGAGGGTGACCCATACTACCAGTAAGGTCAAAACCAGGCCCGCCACA
>CAYWHQ010000373.1:0-3442 GCA_964457665.1 uncultured Prolixibacteraceae bacterium
GGTATTCTTTTCGATTTCCTGAAATGGTCGATAATAAGGTTATGTGCTATCCGCATCACCCACTGAATGAATTTACCCTCCTCCTTGTACTGACCCGTACGGATGGTATTGATCACTTTGATAAAGGTGTCCTGGAAAAGATCTTCGGCCAGGTCTTTATCTTTAACGACCATCAGGATATAGGCAAAAACACGGTTTTTGTGACGACGGACAAGTATCTCTAGGGCTGCCTGGGAACCGGAAAAATATCGGCTGATCAGCTCCTGGTCTGTTAAGACGTGGGCTTTCATGGTACCTCCTTTTTGGTTTCAAAAAAGGGTAGAGATCAGTCGATAGCGTTCCTCCTGTGTTTGGTTCAACAATACGGACAAACAAAGTCCGGTTTGGTTGCACAAAAATAAACAAAAAAAATAAAAAGCAAATTTTCTTGTTACTTTTGTTCGATCGCGTCACTCAGCATGAAACCAGACCAACTTGAAACACTTGATCCTCACGATTTTATCATAATCAAGGGAGCCCGGGTCAACAATCTGAAAAATATTTCACTTGCCATACCGCGAAACCGGTTCATTGTGGTGACCGGTCTTTCGGGATCGGGAAAATCGTCGCTTGCTTTCGATACCTTGTATGCCGACGGGCAGCGGCGGTACGTGGAGAGTCTGAGCGCCTATGCCAGGCAATTTCTGGGGAGGATGACCAAACCCGACGTGGATTACATACGGGGCATAGCGCCTGCCATCGCCATCGAGCAGAAGGTAAGCACGCTCAATCCCAGGTCAACGGTGGGTACTTCCACCGAGATTTATGAGTATCTCAAGCTTCTGTTCGCGCGGATCGGAAAGACTTATTCCCCGGTGTCGGGCCAGCAGGTCAAAAGGGACACCGTGAGCGACGTGACCGACCACATCCTTTCGCTTCCTGAGGGAACCCGGCTCACGGTATATGCTCCGGTTGACATTCAGGGCAACCTTGCGGCGAAATGCGACACTTTGATCCGCCAGGGTTTCACACGTATCCTTTGCGGCGATGAGGTCATCAGTCTGGAAGATGCCATTACCCGGACCCTGAGTGGTTGCGACGAGTACCATCTGCTGATCGATCGCATTACGGTCAGGCTCGGCGACGAGGATCTTGCAGGCAGGGTGGCCGACTCGGTTCAGACGGCCTATTTTGAGGGCCACGGGGCCTGCATGATCGAGTCGGCGGGAGAAAGGAGGCGTTTTTCCAACCGTTTCGAGGCCGACGGGATGGTATTCGAGGAGCCAGGGGTGAATCTGTTCAGTTTCAACAATCCTTACGGCGCATGCCGGCACTGCGAAGGTTTTGGGAGTGTGATCGGGATTGATGAGGATCTGGTGGTACCGAACAAGAATCTTTCCATTTATGAAGATGCGGTGGCATGCTGGCGTGGGGAAAAGATGAGCGAATGGAAAAACGAGCTGATCCTGCATGCCGACCGGTTTGACTTTCCGATTCACAAGCCCTACTATGAGCTGACAGCGGAACAGCGGGCGCTTTTATGGACCGGGAACCGCTATTTTAAGGGGCTGAATGACTTCTTTGATTTCGTGGAGAGCCAGAATTACAAGGTGCAGTACCGTGTCATGATGGCCAGGTACAGAGGGAAAACCCTATGCCCGGAGTGCCGGGGAACCAGGCTCCGCAAGGATGCCGGTTATGTTAAGGTGGACGGACATTCCATTTCTGATCTTGTGCTGATGCCGGTGATCAGGCTGACGGAGTTCTTCGGGGCGATCAGGCTGACGGAGTATGAGATGACCGTTGCCCGACGGCTTCTGACCGAGATCCGGAACAGGCTTAAAGTACTCAATGATGTGGGATTGGGTTACCTCACCCTGAACAGACTTTCGTCGACCCTGTCGGGCGGTGAGTCACAGCGCATAAACCTGGCAACATCACTCGGAAGCAGCCTGGTAGGCAGCATGTATATACTCGATGAACCCAGTATCGGGCTTCATCCGCGCGATACGAAGAGGCTCATCAGCGTGCTTAAAAAGCTGAGAGACCTGGGCAACACGGTGATCGTGGTAGAACACGACGAGGAGATCATCCGTGCAGCCGACCAGGTGATCGATATCGGCCCGATGGCAGGCAGAAATGGCGGAGAGGTGGTCTTCCAGGGCAGTTTCGACGAGCTGGTCAGCGACGGCAGAAGCCTCACCGGACAATATCTAGGCGGAAAACAGACCTTCGATACTCCTTCCGGCCGGCGGAAGTGGAAAGAGTATATCTCACTGGCGGGCGTCAGGGAGAACAATCTTAAAAGTATCAGTGTCAAGATACCGCTTCATGTTTTTACCGTGGTCACCGGCGTTAGTGGTTCGGGGAAGACATCACTCGTCAAGCGCGTCCTCTACCCCGCCCTGAAGAAGATACACGGAGGTTATGCTGAAAAGAGCGGCAGGTTCGACCGTATTGAAGGTGATATTCAGCGAATCGGAAGTGTGGAACTGGTGGATCAGAATCCCATCGGCAGGTCTTCCCGCTCCAATCCCGCCACCTATATCAAGGCTTTTGATGATATCCGCACCTTATATGCCGACCAGCATCTCTCGCGGATCCGGGGGTACAAACCCGGCTATTTCTCCTTCAATATCCCCGGAGGACGTTGTGAGGAGTGTGAAGGCGAAGGGGTTGTCAAGATCGGGATGCAGTTCATGGCCGACATCTACCTGACCTGTGATGGCTGTCAGGGAAAGCGTTTCAAAGACGAGGTGCTGGATGTGAAATACCGGGATAAATCGGTTGTAGATATTCTGGAGATGACGGTTGACGAGGCCATGGAGTTTTTCAGCCTCGGGGGAAAGCATGGGGTACAAGATAAAAAGATACTGGCGAAGCTTAAACCCCTGCAGGATGTCGGACTCGGTTACCTGCATCTCGGGCAGTCGTCCAGTACATTGTCGGGAGGTGAGGCACAACGCATCAAGCTGGCATTCTTCCTGTCGAAAGGTAATGTTGACAAGCCCGCCCTGTTCATCTTTGACGAACCTACTACGGGACTTCATTTTCATGACATCCACCGGTTGCTGATGGCTTTTGAATCGTTGATCAGCCATGGGCATTCGATTCTGGTGATCGAGCACAATCCCGATGTAATCCGTTCGGCCGATTGGGTGATCGACCTGGGCAGGGAGGGTGGTGAGGAAGGGGGAAACATCATTTTTGAAGGGACTCCCGAAGGACTCGTTGCATGTGGCGAATCCTATACCGGACAACATCTTGCAGAAAAAGCTTTCAAAAGCATCAACCCGCAATGAATGAAATAATATGATCCGTCTGTAAAGAAAAAACATCATGAAAAGCATCAATCCCTCCAACGGTACGATTATGCGGGAGTACGCAGTTCATTCGGCAGAGGATATTGCCGCTATAGTTGAGCGGACAAACCGGGCATGGACAGCCTGGAAAGAGATCCCTT
>CAYWHQ010000374.1:0-3442 GCA_964457665.1 uncultured Prolixibacteraceae bacterium
ATGCATCACTCGATTACCTGCCCGATCCCAACCTTTTGATGGCAAGATTATCTCTGGATGGCGGATATGCTTATGCATACCGGAAGGCAATGACGGAGTTTGAAAAGAAACATGCACCGGTACATGCCTATGATTTGGAATACCACTTACTGAAAGGAAGATTTGCGGAGTACGATGGCAATAAGAGTCTGGCTATGGCAGAATACCGGAAAGTTATTGAACTGGGAGAATCTTCCGATTATTATTTTGCATCCGAGGCAGCCTGGAGGTTGGGTTATCTTTCACAGGAAGCAGGACAGATGCTGATGGCCGAGCAATACTACAGGAAATCTCTCCGGTTATACAAGAGCGATTATTACGAGTATATCGGCGAGATGGCGGCGAAGGCCCTGAAAAGTATTACGAAAAAGTGACGGCTGAAATATGGATGGAAAATATACACTGAAAAAATAAAGCAACGAGATGCATATAGTCTTTGTGATTGATTCCTTTAACGATGCCAACGGAGGTACCATTGCTACCAAACGGCTTGTAACGGAACTCCGAAAACGGGGTCACAGGGTATCGGTGATCAGTTCCTTGCATGAGGATCCTTCGGATCCCGATTTTTATCAGGTACCGGGTTTTGTTTTGCCGGGCACTGAGGCATCCCAGGAGAATATGAAATTTCTGTTCGGGAAGAACGACCGCAGGGTTTTCCGTAAGGCCATGAAAGAGGCGGATGTCGTACAGATACAATTTCCGTTTTTAATGGCCATGGGGGCGGCTTCGGTGGCCAATCGCCTGAAGAAGCCACTGGTAGGCGCCTTCCATGTACAGCCTCAGAATATCATGGCTGCCATGGGAAAAACAAGTCGCTGGCTGGAGCGGTTACTTTGGGCCTCGTTCAAGTATCTGCTGTTTAAACGGGTGAAGATCATCACAACACCTTCGCGTTTTGCCGCCGACCTGTTGAGGTCGGAAGGGATACGTGCAAGGTTTTTCCCCATTTCCAACGGTATTCCGGGTGAGTATTACAAAGACCACTGCACAAGGCCGGATTGGTTTGACGACAGGATGGTGCTTCTGAATATTGGCAGGCATGCCTATGAGAAACGGCAGCTTCTCATTATAGAGGGTGTTAAACGGTCGAAATACCCCGACAGGATACTCCTGATCCTTGCCGGCCGTGGTGAGCGGACAGAGGAGATGAAAGCGGAAGCGGAAAAGCTTCCCGTTAAAACGGTAATCCGGTATATTACACCGGAAGAAAAATTTATCTTCCTTAACACAGCCGATCTCTTCGTTCATGGTTCCATCGTTGAACTGGAAAGCCTTTCCTGTCTTGAAGCGATAGGGTGCGGACTGCCTTGTCTGGTAAGCAACTCAAAATATTCCGCCGCATCGCAGTTTGCGATCGATAACCGTTTTATTTTCGAACAGGATGATCCCGACAGCCTGGCTGAAAAAATCAATTATTGGTTTGAACACCTGCAAGATCTGAGAAGCGCACAGATGAAGGAACGGGTTTTGCTGGAAGCCGAGAAGTACCGCTTTTCCAGGGCGGTCGACGACTATGAGGTATTTCTGCAGGAAGTTGTCAGTTCACACTCCAACTGATGATGGAACCAAATAAGAAGGGAAAGGTAAGGGTGCAGATGATAGCCATGCCTTCGGTATATCCGGTCACCATCCCATCCGACTATAAGTTTATCAGAAATGATCTATGGTATCTTCTTTTTTCCACTCCGGCTTATTATCTCTTTTACCTGGTGCTGGGAGTGATCTACTTCCGTGTGATCGGGACACACAGGATATTGGGGAGGAAGAAACTTGTTCCCCTGCGAAAATCGGGATTTATTTCGGTAGCAAACCACTGTCATCTCTTCGATACGGTACTTACCGGTTCGGCATTGCTTCCCAGAAAACCATGGTATGCATCGGTTCAGCGCAACTTTGAAGCGCCCTACTACCGCAATATGTTCAGGATTCTGAGGGGCTTCCCGATACCTGATGGCGTGATGGGTCTGAGAAAGATTATGAACCCGGTATCAAACGCCGTGCGACAGGGAAAGATTGTCCATTTTTTCCCGGAGGAGGAATTATGGCATCTTTATCAGGATGTTGATCATTTTCAGCGGGGAGCCTTCTACCTTGCCCATCTGTCGGAATGCCCCGTGGTTCCGGTGGTGCATATGTTCAGGCCGAAGCTGTTTTTTGGGAGGGTTCTTTCCAAAAGTATCCTGGATATCACTACGGAGATAGGGGATCCGGTCTATCCACCGGTTCCCCTGAAACCAGGCCAGATGCCCGATTCCGGTTCAGTTCAGCAGATGTGCGACCAGGTCCGGCAATGGTTGAAAGTGAAACTGGATGATTTTCACAGAAGGTAAAAGTTCCTTACCTTTGGTCGGTGTCTCTCACGACAGAGAATATTGTTTTACTGGGATCGATCCTCCTCTTTCTAGGGATCCTTGCCAGCCGTACCATGAGGTATGGCATTCCGGCCCTTGCCCTTTTCATGGTGGTTGGTATGCTGGCGGGTTCCGACGGGCCCGGAGGCATCCAGTTCTCCGATCCTGGTATTGCCCGGTTCATCGGGACCATTGCCTTGAGTTTCATCCTCTTTTCAGGAGGTCTTGAAACAAGACTTGAGGATATTCGTCCTGTCTTGTGGAAAGGGATTTCCCTCTCCTCGGTCGGTGTGATCCTGACTGCCCTCACCATGGGCGTTGCTGTGATGCTGCTCACCGAATTCACGCTGCTGGAAGGTTTTCTGCTGGGAGCGATCGTATCGTCCACCGACGCAGCCGCCGTTTTTTCCATTCTCCGATCCCGTAGCGTAGGGCTGAAAGGCAACCTCCGACCGCTGCTCGAGCTCGAAAGCGGGAGCAACGACCCTATGGCTTATGTGCTGACCATCCTCTTCACCTTCCTTCTAACCAGTGGCGATGTCACTTATGCGGAGCTGGGGGTCATCTTCGTCCGACAGATGATCCTCGGGGCCATTGCCGGATATCTTATGGGAGTTATCATGCACAGGATCCTCAATTGGATCAATCTCGAATATCCCGGTCTCTACTCGGTCCTTCTCATCACCATGATGCTTTTCACCTTCTCTTTTACAGATTATACGGGAGGGAACGGGTTTCTTGCCGTTTATATTGCCGGATGCATCCTCGGTAACCGGACTTTCATCCATAAAAAGAGCCTTGTCAAGCATTTCGACGGTCAGGCCTGGCTCATGCAGGCTGTCATGTTCATCACACTCGGGTTGCTGGTAAAACCTTTCGATATAATTCCCTATATCATTCCGGGCCTGCTGATCTCCTTCACCCTTATCCTGATAGCCCGGCCTTTAAGTGTCTTTCTTTCCCTGGCATTTTTCAGGATCAGTACACGGAAAAAGTTGATGATATCATGGGTGGGGCTCCGGGGAGCAGTTCCCATCGTGTTGGCCACC
>CAYWHQ010000375.1:0-3442 GCA_964457665.1 uncultured Prolixibacteraceae bacterium
TGAACAATATTTATTGTAATTCTTGTCGCGGCTCCCGACGCAATGAATAATGGCCAGTTTTTCCGGCTGCGGGGTGTCGCAATGGAATACCGGGTTACCCTTTTTATCTTTTCCTCTCAGATGGATATTCCCGCCGGTCGGGCCTGAGGCGTTGACCAGCCGTTCGAATTCAAGCGAGGTGATTACATTGGGGTACTGACCATATCCGAATTCCTTCATCCGGGTTGCATCGAATGGCTTGTATCCCGTGGCGATGATGATATTCCCGACCACGATTTCTACCTCCGAGTCCTTTTCATCCAGGTTGATGCAGTCAGGTACCGGGCACGCTTTCACGCATGCCTTGCATTTACCGTTTTTCAGATAGATACAGTTTTCCGCATCAACCATGTATTTGTTCGGAACGGCTTGAGGAAACGGAATATATATGGCCTTCCGCATGGTGGTACCCGTATCGAATTCGCTGGCGACCTGTGCCGGACATTTTTCGGCACAGGTGCCACAGCCAATGCAGGTCGACACATTCACCCTCCTGGTATGCTGCAGGATCCTGACCGTGTAGTTTCCGGGACCGCCCGCGATACCTGTGACCTCGCAGCAGGTCATCAGCCTGATATTCGGATTCTGGTTTACTTCCACCATTTTAGGGGTCAGGATACAGGCGGCACAATCGAGGGTAGGAAAGGTTTTGTCGAATGTTGCCATCTTTCCGCCGATCGTGCCTGTCTTTTCCACCAGGTACACCAGGTTGTTGCTGGCCGCAATCTCAAGTGAAGCCTGTATGCCGGCAATACCACCTCCCAGTACGAGGGTGTCAGGGTTGACGTCGGTGTCTGCTGGCCGGGAGGCAAATTCTAAGGGGATACCCTCAATAGTGGCGGCAAGCAACGATTTGGCCCTTTCCATATGCGCAGCAGTCCTGATTCCGTAATTATTGAAGCAAGCAAGTTTCACCTCATCAGGGTTTTTTCCGGCCATGGCCATGACCTTCGAAAAGAGTGTCTTGATTGTACCGGGCAGTTTCCCGGCGATGATGATGCGCCCGATCCGGTTTATTTTCACCCGATGGAGGATGTTTTCCTCGTTCCATAAGAAGTCGCCATAATTCCAGATCTTGATCACCGAAGGGAACTCCAGCGCAAATGCAGCAAGCTCCCGGTAATCCAGACGATCGTCGGGGTATTCGCCGGTATTATGAAAAAAAATGGCGGTCAAAATCATCTCTTTCATCTTGTTGTTATTTTGGGAACAAATGAAAGCAATGACCGCCGGGTAAAAAATGACCCCGGTCATGTTTTGCAGGATCAGGTCAGTCTTTGATCGTTGAGATCAGGCGCAGCCGGTGGATGTCCAGCAGAAAGATCTTTCTCCCCTTAATACGGATCATGCCTGCCTCGCGGAACTCCGACAGCAGCCGGATGACCGTTTCGGGAGTGGTCCCGATGATGGAGGCGAGATCCATGCGGGTGACATTCAGATAGGTTTTAGGCCAGGCAGGGGCGGTTGGGTGAAACGATCGATTGAGGAAGAGGAGGGTTTCGGCAAGCCGTTGCCGGACAGGTTTGTGGGTAAGGGATACCATCCGGGTCTCAGCCTCTTCCAGAAGCTTGCTGAGGTTGACGATCAGTGACTGCGCGAACGCGGGATATTTCAGCGAGAGCTGAAAGAAATCAGCTTTCCGGATGAAGCATATGACCGAATCCTCCATCGCGGCGGCGCTTACCGAATATGGGTTTCCGCTAAGGAGGGCTTTCAGACCCATGAATTCAGCCGGGAAAGCTATCCGGGTGATGTGCTCCCTCCCGTCGTAACAGTTTTTGTAGATCTTGATTTTCCCTTGCTGCAGACAGAAGATTCCAGCCGGTTTCTGCCCTTCATGAAATACAACCTGCCCTTTTTTAAAGGCATGTATCTCTTTCCGGGTATCGATGAAGTCGAGATCCTCCGCCGACATCTTATTAAAAAAATGCTGACCACCTTCAGGACAGTTCTTACAACTCAGATCTTCATATGTGATCATCCCCGGGTGTAAAAAGATGATCGCAAACTTACTATTTTTTTTTAACGGCCAAACGGTATCTTTGCGCTTTCCACAGAATAAAACATTCTGAAGGGTATGGTCAGATCTGTCCGGGTCAAGATAGCGGGTCTTGTGCAGGGTGTGGGTTTCAGGCCTTTCATTTACCGGGTTGCGGTTTCGTGCAGGGTGAAGGGATGGATCAGGAATACCAATGAAGGGGTTGATATCCGGGCGGAAGGAGCGGTTCCGGATGTGGATCTTTTTCTGGAAAGAATTGCCAGAGAGCTTCCTCCGGCCGCCTATATCGAAGCGATGACCATTACGGTGGATGAACCGAATGATTTTGATGATTTCCTGATATCGGGGAGCGAGGATCTGTCAGAAGCCATAACTGCTGTCAGCCCTGATATTGCTGTATGCGCCGATTGTTTGTCCGACATGAAAACCCAGCCGCACCGGTTGCGGTATCCATTTACGAATTGCACCAATTGCGGTCCGAGATTTTCTATCATCCGGCAACTGCCTTACGACAGGAGCCGGACCTCCATGGATAGGTTTGTTATGTGTCCCCAATGTATGTCGGAGTATGGTGATATTCTGGATCGCCGGTTCCATGCCCAACCGGTGGCATGTAACCGGTGCGGTCCCCGTTATTCACTGCTGGAGGGATTGGTGCGTCACGAAACGGATATCGATACAGTTTTACCCCGGTTGGCCGATCTGCTCATGCAAGGTGAAACAGTGGCGATAAAGGGAATGGGAGGGTATCATCTGGCCTGTGATCCTTTCAATGACAAGGCGGTGGAAAGGCTCAGGGAGATCAAGCGCAGGGATGGCAAACCCTTTGCCGTGATGTTCAGGGATATGGTTGCCGTGGAGGCGTATGCCCGGGTAAGTAAACCGGAAAGAGAGGCGCTCGGATCGTGGCAGCGGCCGATTGTGATCCTGGAGATGAAGCGGGAAGGACAGGATCCTGCCATAACCGGTTCCTGTACTGCCGGATTACCGACTGTCGGGGCCTTTCTGCCTTATATGCCGCTCCATTACATGTTATTCGACCACTGGCCGCTGCCGGCCCTGGTAATGACCAGCGGTAACCTCAGTTCGGATCCGGTTATCATCAGCGATGCGGAAGCAACCGGCAAACTCTCTTCGCAGGTGAGGGCCATCCTGGTCAACGACAGGGAGATTGTGCACCGGACCGATGATTCGGTGGTCAGAGTGATCGATGGTAAGCCATCGCTTATCAGAAGGTCACGGGGTTATGTTCCCACCCCTGTCAGGATGGATCCTGGTGTGGATGGGATCCTCGCCATGGGGGCTGAGCTCTCGGCGGTATTTTGTATCGGGAAGGACAGCTATGCGATCCCGGGACCATATCTCGGCGAGTTGAGCCACCTGGGGGCGAATGAATTCTACGAC
>CAYWHQ010000376.1:0-3439 GCA_964457665.1 uncultured Prolixibacteraceae bacterium
GGTGATCAATACGGGGGAGGAATTATAGCTTACATACTTCAGCAGGGAGATCCCGGTTATATTGCCGGAGAACAGCACGGTTTCATTGCCGCCCCGTTTGATCAGAGCGAAGGAGCAGCATGGGGTTGTTATGGTACTCTGATTGGCGGAACATCCCTGAATATCGGGAAAGGATTTGATAACTCCACGGCGATATTCAATGGTTGCGCGGAACCGATGATTGCCGCGCGAATCTGTCTCGCACTGGAACTGAATGGTTTTAATGACTGGTATCTTCCAAGCAGGGATGAATTGAGTAAGATGTACGATTACAGAAACTGGATCGGTGGATTTTCTCCTGTTCCATACTGGAGTTCCAGCGAAGCGGAGTTCAATTATTCATGGTTCGTTAACTTCTATAACGGATCTTCGCTCAATACCTCCAAGGATGCTTTGCAGAGGGTAAGAGCGATCCGGAGCTTCTGAAAAAAAACCCCTTCTTGGTGAAGGGGTTTTTTTCATCCGAACGACCCGCGCGGGGTCCTATGATACCGGAGCAAGGGCGCCGGTTTGTTACGTCCCGGTCAGTGGCCGGGAGGATATCATATTATCCGGTATTACAAACACAAATATAAGCGTGAAAAACCAATTTGGTCTGTTTTTAACATTTTTTATGAGATAGGATTCGGATCACAGATTTCTGCGGATTTTTAGCGGAAGTTTATCCATCACGAGATCATAGGATTGTTTCAGCAGGTGCTTCCACTCATCAGACCACAGGGATTCAGGTTCATTGACCATCACCCATTTCCTGCGGGCGAAATAGGGTGCCTGAATGATTCCATAGCGCTCTGTCAGCTCATCGAAGGTTGCTTCCGGTACCTTGAAGGAGACACGGAGGGGGGTACTCAGATCGGCAAGGGCAAAGATTTTTCCTCCCACGGAGAATACAAGGTTGTTTTCCCATTTGATATCCTCGGTGGTTCCGGGCAGTGAGAGGCAGAACTCCCTGAATTCTTCTATGTTCATGTTCAAGCTTTTCGTATCTTCGCAGGCAAATTTATTCTTCATGTACAAAGTTACGCAATTCCTTTGTTTATTGACAATCGCCACTTTTTCATCGCAGGCGCAGGATCTTTCTTCTGATTTAAAACCGGGAGTTTACAGACCAGTTTATTTCGATGTATCACCTCCTCTCCGCGACATGGTTAAGGAGTTGCCGGCACCTGCCGATCTTTCCTGGAAGGACGGGGTAGTTATGAACTATTTTGATCCGAAATATGGTCTGAGCGGGGATATGCCAGCGGGGGAGCCGGGCGATCCCGTTTTGCAGCGCGAAAATGGAATGTTTCCCGGGGATAATCCGGTACAGAATTTTGACGGTCTGTGGAATGTATCGGGATATGTCCCACCCGACACCCATGGGGAGGCCGGTCCGAACCATTATTTTCAGGTCGTCAATTGTTCATATGCTATTTATAACAAGGCGGGCGACAGGATTTTCGGCCCCTACCCGAACAGCTCGATCTGGAATGGTCTGCCCAACAACACCAACAGCGGGGATGCCGTTGTGCATTATGATGAGAATGCCAACCGCTGGTTTTTCAGTCAGTTTTCACTACCCTTCTCTAACGGACCCTGGTACCAGATGATCGCTGTTTCGGCAACCCCTGATCCTGCCGGTATCTGGTATCGCTGGTCCTACGAATTCGATGCGATGCCGGATTACCCCAAATTTGGAATCTGGCCCGATGCCTATTACATGTCGTCGAACAACTTTGCACCCGGCTCCGGATGGGTTGGCAACAGCGCATGTGCATTCGACAGGCAGGCTATGCTTGCTGGCGATCCCGGCGCCATGCGGATACAGTTTGACCTGAATCCCGGGCCGGCCGGGTTTATCACCCTTTATCCATCTGATTGCGATGGGACTTTTCCTCAGGCTGGTACTCCCAATTATTTTGTATATATTAAAACCGGAGGTACGCAGGTTCTGGGCATATATGAATTTCATGCCGATTTTTCCAATCCTCAGGCATCATCATTCGGCAATCTTCTTTCCCTGCCGGTGGCCCCTTTCTCGAACCTTCAGCAAGGAATTGCCCAGCTCGGAACGGATAAAAAGCTTGAAACGCTGGCCGACCGTCTGATGTACCGTCTCCAGTACCGAAAATTTCCGGACTACGAAGCCATGGTGGTGAATCATACCGTTAATGCGGGATCCAATGTGGCAGGCATCCGCTGGTATGAACTGCGAAAATCGGGTAACGCCTGGAGTATTTACCAGCAATCGACCTACTCGCCCGACAACCATTCACGCTGGATGGGCAGTATCGCGATGGATACTGCAGGATCGATCGCCCTGGGTTATTCGGTATCGAGTTCCTCGATGTACCCGGCTATCCGTTATACCGGGCGATTGAAGAGTGATCCGCTCAACCTGATGACAATCGCAGAAGGATCTGTGATAGAGGGTGGCGGATGCCAGACCGGAAGCTGGGGAGGCAGAAGCCGGTGGGGTGATTACAGCGGGATGAGTGTAGATCCTTCCAACCCCACTACTTTCTGGTATACTACAGAGTATTATTCAACTACCTCCATGAGTGGTTGGGTGACCCGGATCGCCTCTTTCACTTTCGATAATATCTTTTCCACATCGGTTGCTGCCTCGCCCGGGCAGATCTGTTCCGGCGATTCTTCACTGGTGGAAGCCCTGCCCTATGGGGGAAGCGGTAATTACACCTTTATGTGGAGTTCAGATCCTCCCGGATTCAGTTCGACACAGCAAAGCATTATGGTGACGCCTCCCGATACCACATTATACATTGTGCAGACCAGCGATGGAATAACAACCCGCACCGACACTGCAAAGGTTAACGTTATTTTTGCTCCCACAGCCTTTGCCGGCAATGATACCACGGTATGCTCCTGGCTCCATGAACTGGATCTGAACGGAACGGCAACACATTACAAGAGTGTGGCATGGGGATCAACAGGCGACGGAACATTCAGCAACCGGTACAGTATTCAAACCACTTATTTTCCCGGGCCTGGCGACCGGAACAATGGCGGAACCGATATCAAATTGCTGGCTTACGCTCTTCCTCCCTGCACCGGCAAGGTGATCAGCAGCATGCATCTGACTATTGATCCATGTACCTCGATCCCTGACCCGGTGGTGGCTGAACCAACCCTCAGGATCATCCCCAATCCGGCCAGGGATCACACAATTATTCAAATTGCCGGTCTGACCCACAAGCCGGGAAAGATTCTTATTACCGCTCCCGACGGGAGAAATATCAGATCAATCGCGACCGGACCGGTGAAAGGGGAGTTAAGCTACACGATCGACCTGAAATCCATGCCCGCAGGGGTGTACGTGATAAGCCTGCTGATGGGTGAAAAGCAGGTACAGGAGAAACTGGTGGTTTACTGATCGCAGGGCGTTCAGAAATTCCCT
>CAYWHQ010000377.1:0-3436 GCA_964457665.1 uncultured Prolixibacteraceae bacterium
GTTGTTTGAGGTTCCCACATACCATAAGGTGATCGGGCTGACGGATGCCGCCATGGTGATTGCTCCGGACCTGAAAACTAAAATAGCGATCATCAATAATGCCGTCGATTTCATGAACCGTCTGGGCATTACAAAACCCAAGGTAGCCATTCTGGGTGCAGTTGAGGTTGTGAATGAATCGATGCCGGCCACACTGGATGCAGCCCTGATCAGCAAGATGAACCAGCGTGGACAGATAAAAAACTGTATTATCGACGGGCCCCTTGCCTATGATAATGCTGTCAGCAAAGAGAGTGCACTCCACAAGGGTATTGTCAGCGATGTGGCAGGGGATGCCGATCTGCTGATCGTTCCCGACATTGAAGCGGGTAATATTCTTTATAAAGCATATGGATTCTCCGCAAATGCCAGGCTTGCCGCGAATATTCTCGGAGCGGCGGCACCTGTTGTTTTGACTTCCCGGTCAGATACTGAGGAAGCCAAGCAAGCTTCGATTGTAATGGCCGCAGCGGCGAACTGATTTCAGATCGGACAACATGGCAAGCAGGTTATTCGCCACCAAGAATCTGCAGGATCTTCTGAATGAAGCTTCTGACAGCAAGCAGGGATTCAAAAGGGCACTCTCTGCAACTAACCTAACCACACTGGGGATCGGTGCGATCATCGGAGCCGGGATTTTTGTGCTGACCGGCCAGGCCGCAGCACAATATGCCGGACCTGCGATTGTGATCTCTTTCATCATTTCAGGGCTTGCCTGTGCCTTCGCGGGACTCTGTTACGCGGAATTTGCCTCGATGATTCCCATTGCCGGCAGTGCCTATACCTATGCCTATACAACCCTGGGTGAATTTCTTGCCTGGATCATCGGTTGGGATCTTATCCTGGAGTATCTGTTTGCCGCTTCAACGGTATCAGTCGGTTGGTCAGGGTATGTGGTAAGTTTCCTGAGGGATTTTGGCATCATGTTTCCGCCGCAGCTGATCGCTGCCACCGGAACCAAACTGATCCAGCTACCGGACGGGGCCTGGCAGCAGGCGACCAATGAACTGATACGGCATCTTTCTGCGAACGGAATTTCGGCCGACTCTTTACCCCATGCCACAGCAATCATCAATCTGCCAGCCATGCTGATCATCGCGGTAATTACGGTCCTGCTGGTTGTCGGGATTAAGGAATCAGCCAGGTTCAATAACCTGATGGTCATTACAAAGGTGGGTGTGATCATCCTTTTTGTTGTTATCGGATTCTTTTTTGTAAAAGAGGCAAATTGGACTCCTTTTATTCCCGAGAATACAGGCGAGTGGGGCCATTTTGGTTTTTCAGGGATCTTCAGGGCTGCCGGCGTGATCTTCTTTGCCTATATAGGATTTGATGCGGTGTCGACCGCAGCCCAGGAGGCGAAGAATCCGCAGAAACACATGCCAATCGGTATTTTGGGATCCCTGGGGGTATCCACGGTGTTGTATATTCTTGTTGCCATTGTTCTTACAGGGATCGTGGCTTATCCTCAACTGCTCGTTCCGGATCCGGTTGCCGTAGGTGTCAATGCCATGGGAGAAAACCTTTTTTGGTTAAGACCTGTGGTTAAGATTGCCGCTATTGCCGGACTCAGCTCGGTGATACTGGTCATGATGCTCGGACAACCCAGAATCTTTTACTCTATGTCAAAGGATGGCTTACTGCCACCATTCTTTTCGAAGGTACACCCGAAATATCAGACACCTTACAAGAGTACGATTATTACCGGTTGTGTAGCGCTCGTGCTGGGCGGGGTGCTTCCGATCAGTATCCTGGGTGAACTTGTTTCGATCGGAACATTGCTTGCTTTCACCATTGTATGTGTCAGTATTATTTTTCTGAGACGATCCAAACCCGATATACCGAGGCCATTCAAAACCCCGCTGGTACCACTTATCCCGATTCTCGGAGCCTTATTCTGCCTGATCCAGATGGCATCGCTGCCACTCGATACATGGCTGAGGCTTATCATATGGATGGCTGTTGGAGTCATCATCTATTTTACTTACGGGATCAAGAAAAGCAAGCTGAGAAACATCAAACCAGATGGAAAAAACCTACCAACACATGGATGACGTTCGAATAATTGCTATCAATCCCGGGTCCACCTCAACCAAAATTGCTGTGTATAAAAATACCGATCCGGTGTTTTTAAAGAATCTCAAGCACAGTGCCGAAGAACTGGCGCCATTTCCAAAGATTACTGATCAGTTTCAGTTCAGGAAGCATGCCATCATGCAAAATCTGAATGAGGCTCAGATCGATCTGAGTATTGTGAAGGCAGTGGTGGGACGCGGGGGTGTTTTGAAACCGATTCCTTCGGGCGTATATGAGGTGGATGATAATATGATCCATGACCTGATCAATAGTCCCATTGAACATGCCAGTAATCTCGGAGGGCTTATTGCCCGGGACCTGGTCAGCGAGATTCCGGGTGCAAGAGCTTTTATCGCTGACCCGGTTGTGGTAGATGAGCTTGATCCTATTGCCAGGATTGCAGGCCATCCACTTTTCGAAAGGACATCCATTTTTCATGCGCTTAATCAGAAAGCCATTGCAAGGGAATATGCCAGAGAGACCCAGAAAAGATATGAGGAGCTGAACCTGATCGTCGTTCATCTGGGAGGTGGAATAACTGTTGGTGCACATCATTATGGCAGGGTGATCGATGTCAACCAGGGCCTGGACGGCGAAGGACCCTTTTCTCCTGAACGCAGCGGGACACTGCCGGTTGGCGCATTGGCCAGGTTGTGTTTCAGCGGGCAGTATGAGCTCAGGAAGGTCAAGAAGATGATAACCGGGGAAGGTGGACTGGTAGCCTATCTTGGCACAAATAATGCCGCAGAGGTTGAAAAAATGGTCAAGTCGGGTGATGAAAAGGCCCTTCTGATATACCAGGCCATGGCCTACCAGGTTTCCAAAGCCATCGGCGAAATGTTTACCGTTTTAAAGGGCGATGTGGATGCCATCCTCATTACCGGAGGAATTGCCTACGATAAGATGTTTGTAAGCTGGATCCAGGAAAGAGTTTTCAAACTTGCCCCCGTTCATATTTTTCCGGGAGAAGACGAAATGAGAGCCCTGGCTGAAAACGGAGTGATGGTGCTCAGGGGCGAGCTGAATCCCAGAAATTACGCCGAAACATCGATCTAGGCCTGCATTGCCTTCAGCATTGCCTGAACGATATTCTCAGTCCCTTCCGCTATCTGAATTACGGATGCATCAAGCATATAACAGGGAGTGGAAAACAGTTTCCGGACAGGATCAATGATGACCTGTCCATGCCCGGATGGGAAATATTTATTTCCTGTTTTTTCAATGAAAGCCCCTGATGCAGGATCCTGACCAGTGGTCAGGCTGGTTCCGTGAAAAAGTTTCGCTAGTATTACCGGTGCAATGCACATGGCACCGATGGGTT
>CAYWHQ010000378.1:0-3432 GCA_964457665.1 uncultured Prolixibacteraceae bacterium
CTGTCCGGTACACCCCTCCATTTCGGAGGTCCTGTTCCGGTCAAGGGAACCATCATGAATGTTGGCCAGACTCCCATCACGTCGGCTGAAATAATATGGCAGCTGGATAACGGCATGATCCATAGCACCTCGTTTACCGGCTTGAATCTTGCTATGCAGGACATCTACGATTTTACCTGCAATGACCTGATGGATGCTCAGATCGGTTCGCACCTGCTTGGAGTTTATATCAATCTGGTTAACGGGGTGGTCGATGATTTTCAGGGGAACGATACCTTATACAAGTCAGTTTACAGGGTTAGTCATGTGGTGAACAGGCGCCCGCTCTTCGAGGAATTTACCAGTTCAACCTGCGGACCCTGTGCCGGTTTCAATGCAGGGTTTGTCCCCTGGTGCGAACAGCATGAAGACGATATTACCCTTATCAAATATCAGATGAACTGGCCCGGACAGGGCGATCCTTACTATACTGCTGAGGGGGGCGTGCGGCGTGATTATTACGGAGTGGGGTTTGTTCCTGATCTCTATTGCAACGGAAGCAACGTTCCAACCGATATGGCTGCCGTTCAGCAGGCCTATGATTATGCAATAACACAGCCGGGTTTGATGGATGTAGTCGCCACCCATACCTTTACCGGGCAAACCATCCAGGTTCAGGGCGCTGTTCTGCCCTTTGCCGACATTTCAAATTGCGTTCTGCATATCGTTGTAATGGAAAAGGTCACGCATAACAATGCATCCACCAACGGAGAAACAGCTTTTCATCATGTTATGATGAAGATGGTACCCGATGCCAATGGAACGACCATCAACCTTACCGACCGGCAATCCTATACTTTCGATGAAACCATGGATCTGTCGGGCACACATATTGAGGAATGGGATGACCTGATCGTTGGAGTTTTCGTCCAGAACTATTCAACCAGGGAGGTATATCAATCCATCTATTCGGTTGAGGATGGTATATTGAATACCGAGGCACGCCTCTCCGATATTTTGGTCGACGGAACCTCTCTCGGGGGATTTGATCCGGATTTGTTTACCTATGATGTTCATTTGCCTTCGGGAACGACAACAGTCCCTGAAACGGAAGGGATTCCGATGGATCCCGAAGAGACCGTCATCGTGGTACCCGCCTATGAATTACCGGGTACATCCACCATCGATGTCTTTGCCGAAGACCTGACCACTCACAACCTCTATTCGGTGAATTATATCATAGGGGGCGTTGGAATGGCGGAGCCTCCGGCAGAAAGCGTCGTTGCCTATCCCAATCCAACCAAGGGTATTGTTACGATACTGGGAGCAAACCATGCAAAGGTGACAGTAATGACGGTTAATGGTAATGTCATCCTGTCAGTGGATGATCTTCGCACCAACGGGCTCGATCTGAGCGGACTTGAAGGTGGCGTTTATGTGTTGAAGATTGATAAACCAAACGGCACCTCTGTCAGGAAAAAGATCGTGATCCTTTAGTGTTTTGCAGATTCTGTCCTGAGCGTTAGCGTTCCTGGTTAAGATATACCGAAACAGTATCATTTCAGGATCAGATCGCTTCAGTCTCTGCAATTTTGGCCAGGATATCGGCCATATCTCTTGAACAGTGCGATATCTCCGATGGCGATCTCCGTATTTTCTATCGTGCTGATTGCTTTTACCTTTGCCATTACTGGTTTTTCCGGAGCAGTACCCAGGGTTTGCCGGATGACGAAAGCATGTGGTCCAGTTCCTGCGCGGAATGAATGATCTGAAGCCCTTGCTGTGTGATCTGTTTGCCGGATTTTTTTTTAAGATATGGTTAAATGCAGATGGATCAATCTTTATCAGAGAACATGCCAGGATAAAGCGCTTAAATATCACTAATTATTTTTATTTTGAATATAAAAGTGTCTATATTTACACCCCTGTTATGGAATAAATAATTCACCCTGGGATGAAAGTAGTCGTTATGGGAGCCGGAATTTCCGGGCACACAGCAGCAGCACATTTGAAGCGAAGGTTGGGACACAGGCATGAGGTAGTGGTGGTATCCCCGTCAGCTTATTATCAATGGATACCATCAAACATTTGGGTAGGGGTAGGTCGTATGACCGCCAATCAGGTCAGGTTCGGACTGAAAAAGGTTTACGACCGGTGGGGTATAGTCTTCATTCAGGCGAAGGTGGTCTCCGTACACCCTGAGGGTAACGGGGAGCGGTTGTCGGCCTTTATCATGGCGGAGCACACATCCCCTGGCCGGAAAGGGGAGCAGGAGAGGGTGGAGTATGATTATCTGGTGAACGCCACAGGCCCGAAACTGAATTTTGCGGCTACCCCCGGGCTTGGACCTGAAGGGTACACCCTTTCGGTATGCAGCACTGATCACGCCGTTCATGCATGGCAGGAGCTTCAGGTGGCCATGGATCGGATGATGAAGGGGGAGAAGCAGAGATTTCTGATCGGGACCGGACATCCGCGTGCTACCTGTCAGGGGGCAGCTTTCGAGTATGCCTTGAACCTTGCGTTCGAATTCCGCAGAAGAAAGATCTCCCACCTGGCGGAAATTACCTGGATATCCAATGAATATGAACTGGGTGACTTCGGGATGGCGGGAGCTTTTATCAAGCGCGGCGGGTATATAACCTCTACCAAAGTCTTCACCGAATCGGTATTGGCTGAGAACAACATCAGCTGGATCAAGCGGGCAGGTGTTACGAGGATTGAGCCTGGCAAAGCCCATTACGAGATGCTGGATGGATCGATGGGGGCCATTGAATTTGATTTTGCCATGCTTATTCCGGCGTTTGCCGGTCAGGACATTAAAGCATTTGGCAGAAACGGCGAAGATATTACAGCAGGAATGTTCGCCCCGAATGGTTTCATGCTGGTGGATGCGGATTATACACCGAAACCTTTTGATGCCTGGAGTGTACGCGACTGGCCGGAGACATATCAGTCACCTGCCTGGCCCAATATTTATGCCACCGGGATTGCCTTTGCGCCGCCCCATTCCATTTCAAAACCGATGAAAAGTCCCGGGGGTACGGAGATCTATCCTGCGCCGCCCCGTACGGGCATGCCTTCCGGTGTCACAGGTAAGATTGTTGCCCAGAACCTTGCCGGGACCATCCTGCATGGCAAAAAAGATCATCCTCACCGTGCCAGCATGGGAAGAATGGGCGCAGCGTGCATTGTTTCGGCCGGATACGGGCTGACCACAGGACTTGGCGCCACCATGACGGTATCGCCGATCGTACCCGACTGGGAAAGGTTCCCGGAGTGGGGTCGCGATATTGACGCCACGGTTGGGGAGATCGGACTGGCCGGTCATTGGATCAAATTATTCCTTCATTACATGTTTCTGCATAAGGCAAAAGGATATCCTTTCTGGTGGCTTTTACCTGAATAAACGCTTATAGCTGATATGCATATGGAAAACCAATCAGTTCAAAG
>CAYWHQ010000379.1:0-3428 GCA_964457665.1 uncultured Prolixibacteraceae bacterium
ACTGTATTACCTCTGACACCGGCTCCCATAACCCTTAACATTTCAACAACTCCCAAACTTTCCATATGTCCGACGACCGTAAAATAATCTTCTCCATGGTGGGTGTAAGCAAAACCTTTCCACCCCACAAACAGGTACTTAAGGATATCTACCTCTCCTTTTTTTACGGAGCCAAGATCGGGATCATCGGTCTGAACGGTTCCGGAAAGTCGACGCTGCTGAAGATCATCGCCGGAGCGGAGAAGTCGTACCAGGGCCAGGTTGTTTTCTCTCCCGGGTACACCGTAGGAATGCTTGAACAGGACCCGCTGATGGATGAAACCAAAACGGTACGCCAGGTCGTGGAGGAGGGTGTCGGGGAGGTGGTTGCTTTGCTGAAGGAGTATGAGGAGGTCAATGCCCGTTTTGCCGAACCCATGGATGACGAGGTGATGAACCGCCTGATCGCGCGCCAGGGAGAACTTACGGAACTGCTCGACCAGCACAACGCATGGGAGATTGACAGCAAACTGGAACGCGCGATGGATGCGCTCCGCTGCCCCGACGAATCCCTTCCGGTCAACATCCTTTCGGGGGGTGAACGCAGACGCGTTGCACTTTGCCGCCTGCTGCTCCAGGAACCCGACATCCTGCTGCTCGACGAGCCCACCAACCATCTTGATGCAGAGTCGGTCCAGTGGCTTGAAACCCATTTGCAGCAGTACAGGGGAACTGTTATCGCGATTACCCACGACCGGTATTTTCTTGACAACGTGGCGGGATGGATCCTTGAACTCGACCGGGGCGAAGGCATCCCCTGGCAGGGTAACTATACCTCCTGGCTGGAACAGAAGTCGAAACGGCTCGCTCAGGAAGAGAAACAGGAGAGCAAGCGGCGGAAGACGCTGGAGCGGGAGCTTGAATGGGTAAGGATGTCGCCCAGGGCAAGACAGGCTAAAGGAAAGGCGCGACTCAACGCGTATGAAAAAATGATGCATGAAGATGCGCGTGAAAAGGAGGAACGGCTGGAAATTTTCATTCCCAACGGGCCACGTCTTGGGCACCAGGTGATCGAGGCCCAGGGTATCGCCAAATCTTTCGGGGAAAAATTGCTGTTCGAAAACCTCAGTTTCTCGCTCCCCCCGGCCGGCATTGTCGGGATCATTGGCCCCAACGGCGCAGGGAAAACCACGCTTTTCAGAATGATCATGGGATCGGAACCATCCGACAGCGGTTCGTTTATGATCAGCGAAACGGTCAGGATCGGGTATGTGGATCAGGCGCATACCGCTATCGATCCGGAAAAAACTGTCTACCAGGTGATCTCCGGGGGTCTGGAGAATGTGATGATCGGAGGCAGGCCGGTGAATGCACGGGCATATGTGGCACGATTCAATTTCACCGGCGCCGACCAGGAGAAAAAGTGCGGCATCCTCTCGGGAGGAGAACGCAACCGTTTGCATCTTGCCCTCACCCTGAAGGAGGAGGCAAACGTATTGCTTCTCGACGAGCCTACCAACGACATCGACGTGAATACCCTCCGGGCCCTGGAGGAGGGTCTGGAAAACTTCGCAGGCTGCGCGGTGGTCATCTCACACGACCGCTGGTTCCTCGACCGGATAGCCACGCATATCCTTGCTTTTGAAGGGGATTCGAATGTAACCTTTTTTGAAGGCTCCTTCTCGGATTATGAGGAGAACCGGAAGAAACGACTCGGGGATGAAGCCCCGAAGAGAATCAGGTACAGGAAATTAACGGAGCGTTAAGGATGATTCCCATTGACGGACAACTGATCGGCCGGATTGCACTCGAGGCAATTCAATCGCCCAGAAAAAGAAAAAATTACAATTTTCACCGGGAATACTCCGACCCACTGCAGCGGCTCCTCAACATCATGGAACCTTTCAGTTATATCCGTCCGCATAAGCACGAGAATCCCGATAAAGTGGAGGCTTTCGTGGTACTGAAAGGAAGACTCCTCGTGGTAGAGTTTCATCCCGACGGCGAAATCGCCGGATACCTGGTTGTCGACCCGGCGCAAAACTGTCATGGCGCCGAGATCCCTCCACGCGCTTTCCATACCATCTGTGCGCTCGAACCTGCCACGGTGGTCTATGAAGTAAAAAACGGCCCTTATGATCCCGTCGACGATAAAAATTTTGCCCCTTGGGCCCCCGTGGAGGGAGATCCCACATGCCGCAATTACATCCTCAGTCTTTACGGCCGGTGCAACATTCACCCATGAAAGATACCTTTCGTCCGGTATGGCTATTTTTCTAATTTTGCAGTAAATATCAAATGCCGATGTCGTCCCAGAAACCATCCATTCCACGGGGAACCAGGGATTTCAGCCCGGCCGAAATGGTTCGCCGGGATTACATTTTCGATACCATCCGTTCAGTTTTCCACCTGTATGGCTATTCTCCGATTGAGACACCGGCTATGGAGCATCTCAGCACCCTCATGGGAAAATATGGGGAGGAAGGCGACAAGCTGCTGTTCAGGATACTCAATTCGGGCGACCTGTCGGAATCGCTGAAGCAGGCAGGAGAGCCTGTTGAGAGCTACCGCGAGGTGCTGCCCCTGATCGCTGAGAAAGGGCTCCGGTACGACCTTACGGTACCTTTTGCCAGATTCGTGGTGCAACATCAGCATACGCTCACCTTTCCCTTCCGCCGTTACCAGATACAGCCCGTATGGCGCGCCGACCGGCCCCAGCGGGGACGATACAGGGAATTTTTCCAGTGCGATGCGGATGTGATCGGAACAAGTTCCCTGGTCTGTGAAGCAGAGCTGGTACAGATCATCGATGATGTATTTTCCCGCCTGGGATTTCCTGTCACCATCCTGATCAACAACCGTAAAATCCTCGCCGGGATAGCAGAGTTTATCGGTGCTCCCGAAATGCTGACTGAAATCACCACCGCGCTCGACAAAATGGATAAGATTGGGTCGGAAATGGTGCATGAAGAGTTGCAAAACCGTGGAATCCCGGAAGAAGCCATTGAAAAGCTCCGGCCTGTCCTGGAACTGAAAGGGATCATCCGCGAACGAATAGAGGCCCTGAAACAGATGCTCCGCGAGTCCGAAACTGGCATGAAGGGTATCAGTGAGCTTTGCGAAGTACTTACCCGCATAAAAGGCATGGATCTGCATAACAAATGGAATTTCGACCTGCATCTGGCCAGAGGATTGAGTTACTACACAGGCGCCATCTTTGAGGTGAAGGCCAACGATATTCAGATCGGATCCATCTGTGGTGGCGGCCGTTACGACAACCTAACCGGGATATTCGGATTGCCGGGAATCTCGGGCGTAGGTATCTCTTTCGGGGCCGACCGGATCTACGATGTCATGGCCGAACTGAAAAAATTCCCGGAAACTTTTCCCTGCAGCACGAAAATTTTATTTGTTAATTTTGGGGCAGATGAACTGGGTTATACGCTCGG
>CAYWHQ010000380.1:0-3428 GCA_964457665.1 uncultured Prolixibacteraceae bacterium
CATATCGATAGACACCCCCGGTGATTTATCAAAAATTACTAACAGAACCTGATGAATCAGGATCTGTTGATGTAATTTCGCGTACGGGTAATTTTATCCTTAGGTTAGATAATTTGTTTTATGGATATCAGGATTGTTATTGCGGGATTGCTGGAGGAACATGAATGTGTGATCATACCCGGGTTTGGCGGCTTCATTGGAAGTTATACCCCGGCCCGTGTGGATCCTGTCAATCATCGTTTCATCCCGCCCGGGAAAAAGATCCTGTTCAATGTCCGTCTCCGGGAGAATGATGGATTGCTTGTGAACAGGGTGGCCAGAGAATCAGCTGTCTCGTATGAATTAGCCCGCCGGGCAATGGAGGATTTTGTTGCTGTTTTACAACAGCAGGTAAAAACCACACGTGGGTATACATTTCCAAAGATCGGCAGGCTTTTTACCGATAGGGAGGGGAATATCCAGTTTGAGCAGGATCGTCAATACAATCTGCTTGCAGAATCGTTTGGCCTCTTTTCATTCGTAGCTCCTCCTGTCATAAGAAATTCTTACAGCGACAGAATAGAAAAGAAAATGCAGTCGTTCGGTCTTCCTGAGCCGGAGGAAAGACCCGGGCTGCGAAGATTCATGAAATGGGCTGCGGTGCTGGCCGTTCCGGTTACTGCTGTGGCCATTCTGGGCATTACCCAGTCTCATAATTTCAATATCCAGCCATTGAACAAGGCAGGCTTCTTCTCATCGGTTTTTTCGAAGTTCTCCTATGCCTCACTTTTTGATAAAAAAGATGCCCCTGTCACCCCTCCCGGATATTTCATGTCAAACGGATCAGATATAAACGAAGCCTATGACACCGACCTTTTTGCTGAGTTTCCGGATGGCGGGGAGGAGCTGACCGGTGAAACAGTTCCGGCGGAACCACCCGCTCAGATCGGGGATCATGCCTATGTAGTGATCATCGGTGCCTTCAAAATTGAAGATAATGCAAGAAAAGCTGTGCGACAGGCCAGGGAAAACGGTTTTCATGACGCGGTGGTATATGACCGTTCCCCATCAGGGCTGCATCGGGTAGCTATGGGTATTTACAGTGATATGGACGATGCCCGGCAGGCTATGGCTGAAGCTCAGGCAGGAGAGTATGCCGGAGCCTGGCTCCTTGAAAAATAGCGCTCAGTGCCGAAGAAGAAATTAATTCACTTTGCCGAGAACCTTACTTTCCCTTTTTTATTTCAACCAGCATATCCGGAGATTACCGACGGTTTTCATCTGAAGGGACGATGGCACCCCTCATTCTTCCGGTCCGGCAACCATCTGACGATTGAGCTCGGTTGCGGAAAGGGAGAATACACTGTGGCGCTGGCGGAGAAATATCCTGAGAGAAATTTTATTGGGATTGATATCAAGGGTGCACGCCTATGGAGAGGCTGCAGGAGTGTTGCGGAGAGAAACCTGCCGAACGTGGCCTTTATCAGGACCAGGGTGGACCATCTGAAGTTTTTTTTTGAAGAGGGGGAGGTGAACGAACTATGGATCCCCTTTCCCGATCCGCAGCCGGGAAAAGAGCGGAAAAGGCTTACCTCACCAGGATTTCTGGCCCTGTACAGGCATGTGCTCAGACGCGACGGCATCGTTCACCTGAAAACAGATAATAATGATTTTTTTAAGTATACCCTGGAGGTACTTCAGGCATCGAATCTTCCGGTACTCTGGTCGACAGATGATCTTTATACTTCGGGGTGCAGCGGGGATGTTATGGAAACCATGACATATTACGAACGTCTGTGGCTTGTTGCAGGAAAAAAAATCAATTATGTGAGATTCAAAGTAAATAGTGTATGAAAGGATTGTTGTTGACAGTGATCGTTGCCCTCTTCACCTTTCCGGCCAGGGCAGACGAGGGTATGTGGATCCCGATGCTGATCGGTCGCAATATTCAGCATATGCAGGAGCTTGGCTTGCGTTTGTCGGCCGATGATATTTATTCGGTGAACAAGGCTTGCCTGAAAGATGCGGTGGTGCAGTTTGGTTCGGGATGCACCGGTGTGATCGTTTCAGAACAGGGATTACTCCTTACCAACCATCATTGTGGTTTTGGTTCTATCCAGCGTAATAGCTCCCTGGAGAATGATTACCTGAGAGATGGCTTCTGGGCGTCTGACCGGAAAGAGGAGTTGCCTAATCCGGGATTGACGGTAACCAGGCTTGTGCGGATGGAAGATGTCACCGCAATCCTTCTGGACGGGATCGCTGAAGATATTACGGAATCCAGGCGTAATCAGATCATAAGGCAGAGAACCGACAGCCTGGAAAAAGCTGCGGTGGCAGGGACCTGGTATACCGGCAGGATTAGATCTTTTTTTAGCGGAAATCAGTATTTTCTCTTTGTGCTTGAGATATTCAGGGATATACGTCTGGTAGGGGCCCCTCCTGTATCTATCGGAAGTTTCGGGGGAGATACAGATAACTGGGTATGGCCAAGGCATACCGGTGATTTTTCTGTCTTCAGGATTTATGCTGATTCGCTGAACCGGCCTTCCGGGTATAATACACTCAACAAACCCTACGTTCCGCTGTATGTCATTCCTGTTGCCACCAGGGGAGTGGCCGAAAACGATTTCACCATGGTTTTCGGATTCCCGGGTACAACACGGGAATATCTCCCATCATATGCCGTGGATCTGATTGCGTTGAAGGAGAACCGGATCAGGGTTAAGCTTCGTACACAGCGTCTGGATATCATGAGACCATTCATGGAACAGGATCCGCTGATCCGGTTGCAATATGCCACCAAACAAACCCGCATTGCCAACGGATGGAAGAAAATGATCGGGGAGACCCGTGGAATCGAACGGCTCGATGGCATTGCAGTAAAGCGCTACCGGGAAAGTATTTTTATCAGATCAGATGATGGTAATCTGCTGCCCGCTTTTAAGGAAACCTATGAAGCAATTGAGCCATATGTTCTGGCTTCTGCCTGGATAACGGAAGGTCCGATGTCGGTAGAACTGATACAGTTTGCCGGCCGTTTCAGGGAGGTGCTTGAATTAGCGAAAAAGGGTTCCCCGGATGAGGAAAAGTGGAATGAAACGGTTGGCCAGCTCATCCGAAGTGCCGGTGCATTTTATAAAGAATATCAACCCGAAATTGACCGCCGGATTGCCAGGGCGGTGACAGGTTCATTGATCCAGGGGATGGATTCACCCTTACGCGGCATCGTCATCAGCCCGTTTGGCCGGATAACTTCTGATAATGCGGAATCATATATTGATGATCTGTTTGCCAAAAGTATGCTTCCCGATAGTTCCCGTACCCTCTCCGTGATGAGGAGACTCACACCGAAAAAGGCAGGGAGATTGGAAAAAGATCCGGCCATCCTTCTGGCCATGCGCCTGAATGAGATTTATGACGGGAAGATCAGAAGGGTAGTGATGGAT
>CAYWHQ010000381.1:0-3415 GCA_964457665.1 uncultured Prolixibacteraceae bacterium
GGCAAGAGCCTTGTCGTATTCAAATCCCGAAACTACCTCTGCCCAGGATCCCTCCTGATGAAATATCCGGCACACCGCATTAAGGTAGTTTGTTTTATACGACCATGCAAACTGAACCCGCGGATACCTGGTCTCAAAGGCCTTTTTCGCCCGCCTGACTGTATCACGGATGTTTTTTTCGGAGACGACAAACAACGGTGATCCATAAGCGCTTATCAGATCAGCAACATTGTTTCCGTCAATTTGGGTGATGGGTTCGTATTCGGTCCTTGTCCCGAACTTGTTGGGCATTCCGGTTTCAAGTCTTCTGATCACCGGCCTTTCATACCGCATTTTGTTCATTTGCCTGAAAACATTTTTAGATAAAACAATCACAATTCTCCATTGAGTGATATTTGTTCAAACTCACTCCTGTCAACGATCATATCCCAGGAATACCGGATGAACATTTTTCCGACCACGTAAGTAGGGAACGGAATTGGTTTTTCTCCGAGGGCCAGTTGAACGAGGGCTTCCGGAATGTTCTGCCCCACCCCTACGGCAAGATAGATCCACGCAGGCATCCGGGGGTTGATTTCAAGCAGAAAAAGTTCGCCATCCTTATTCTTCATCAGCTCCAGCTCAAATCCGCCTCTCCAGCGAGTCTGACGCAGGAATTTCCGGGTAAGCTCAAGCATCCGCTCATCAGAAATGGTTATCCCGCCCCAGGCTTTCCCTTTCTCGGTAATATATTGTTTTCGCATGGGAACAGCCGCGATGGTATGCCCTTTACCGTCGCCCAAACCTGTCACGTTGAATTCAGTACCATGGATGAATTCCTGGATGATAACCGGAAGACCCCATCTGGCGCTCAACTTGTTGAACTGATTCCGCACCTGCTCCAGGCTGTAACAAACGGAGGCGTCGTAATATTTACCTTTTACCAGAACAGGGAATATGAATTCCGACAAAAGGCTATGAATGCTCTGCAGGTCATAGATCACCTTGCTTTTTGGTACACTGATGCCATATTTTTTTCCGAATTCACTGAGATTCATCTTGTGCCTCTCTTCAAACTGATGTAAGGTGGGCAGAAACATTCTGATCCCGAGGTTGCGCAGCCTTTGCTCCAGTTTGATGAATGAATAGAGTTCGGCGTCGAAATTGGGTATGATCACATCAAGTTTCTCCTGTTCCTGGATGTACGTCAGCCTGCTCATCAGGGTTTCGGTGCCAGCGGCCGGATAGGGGATGGAATAGGTTTTGTCGACAAGCTCGTGCATGTAGATGCCCGGTTCAAGGGATTCATAAGAGAGACCAATGATTCTAACCCCGAAACTTTCGGCTTCCCTGAGGGCCCGGATAACCGAGACGCCAGGCCCCGGACTGTCGATGGCGTTTAACCCGGTAACCGCGATGTTAAAACGCTTTTTCATCAGTTTCCAGCAATTGCAGATGACCCATCTGACTGATAAAATCCTGGATGTCCTTCTCAACAGTCGGAGACTCGGTATTATACCGTTCAAGGAGTATGGTCCGGATCTCATCATTCGATTTGCCCTCCTGCAGCAATCCGATGATTTCCAATCCCACCGGATTGACCGTGAAAGATTCTCCGGTTACCGGATTAAACACGAGGCCTGATTCACTGACGGCTATATTTTTGTGCAGTCTCATAGGGAGGTTTTTTTCGGTGCAATATTAAAACGCAGCCTTAGGATATGTGTTACATAATTTTATTTTTGTTGTACAAAATTTTAATCATCAATACCTTTATTCATGTCGCATGGCCGTTTTGATAACCCGGTGGTGGCATCGCTTGCCGGATTCCTTGACCGTTTCAGGAAGCAGGAGAAATCCGGCAGATTGACCTCTGCCGACCGCGCCGACAGAAAAACATGTATTGTCACAGGCGCCAGTTCGGGTCTTGGCTTTGCTGTTGCGGTTGAAATGGCCCGGCGTGGCGCCAGGGTCATCATGGCCAATCGGAACCGAAGCATGAAAGTTGTTGAAAAAGCCCGGAAAATAAGCGGATCAGCCGATATTGATCTTCGATACATTGATTTAAGCAGGATCGGGACGATTCACACCTTTGTCGACGGACTGAAATCCGACAACATCCTGCCCGACGTCACCATCTTCAATGCCGGTGTGGCTCTTCCCTCTGCGCGCATGACCGAATCGGGCCAGGACGAGATGTTCCTGGTCAATTATCTCTCCAATGTGATCCTTACCAATCTCTTGCTGGCAAAAGGGGTCATCCCACACAACCCGCCGCAGGGGTATCGTCCAAGACTCATTTATATTTCCTCCGATTCGCATCAGGGGTGCTCGGCCATTGATTACAAGGAGTTCGGGAGGTTTATCCGGCACGGTGTGTCGAAAGGAATCGAAAACTACAGCTACTTCAAACTTATCCTCAATACCTTTGTGCTGGAACTTTCCCGACGGCTCAGCATCACAATGCCGGAGGCGTCGGCATTAATCATCTGCCCTGGCCCGGTCAATACCAATATTACACGGGCAGCTCCATTCCCGCTCCGGATGGTACTTAACATGATATTCAGCATTATCTTCCGCTCCCCGGAAGTAGCGGCCCTCCCGGTGGTTTATATGGCATTGTCCAGCGATTATGAGGGAAGAAGCGGGGAGTATCTTCATATGTTCAGGGATAAAAAAATGGATCCGAAGGTCTATATTCCGGAAGAGGGAATACGTCTGTGGAAGGAGTCCTGGGATCTGTGGCAGAGGATCGATCCGCTCTTTATTCCTGTTCTTTCAGATCATCAGGTAGGGAATGGGTAATAATTCGTGCTTTCATCCTGCCGGGCAGATGATACATCGCCTTTCCTGAACTCGGTGACGGATATGCCTGTAACTGCCCTGAATTGTGTGGAAAGGTACTGCACGCTGCTGTACCCCATCATGTATGCTATTTCGCTCAGGGTTAGCTCTCCGTAGCCGATCAGCTCCTGTACCTTTTCGATACGGAGCTGAATAATGAATTTCTCAAGCGTCATATTGTAATGCCGGGAGAAAACCCCTGAGAGGTAGGGATATGACATGCTGAATCTTTCGACCAGGAAGTCGGAATTGCGAACCATGGCATTGTAGGTGGTGTGATGTACCATCTCAGTCACTGCCAGACGGATCTCTTCAGCCAGTATCTCTTCACGGTCACGGATGATCTCGAAACCATAACCGTTAAGGATTTTTTCGATGGTTTTCATGGTAATTTTTCCGGGGTCATGTCGCAACCTGACAAGACCGGGCCTGACCTCATCCAGGATAATACCGTCGGCATCCAGTATCCGGCGCACCAGATGCACACAACACGGTCCGGTCATGTTCCTCAGGCGGAGGGTTCGGCTTACAAGTTTCGGTGACCGTTTTTCAGCCATTATCAGACCAGTTCGTATCGGAGTGAATCCTGCCG